>DATDED010000340.1:0-20575 GCA_036523455.1 Gemmatimonadales bacterium | reverse complement strand
GATGACGGGGAGCAGGTTGTCGTCCACCCAGCCGCGCACCGTGTCGCGCACGGCGCGCTCCTCCTCGGACAGCAGGCTGTCGGTGTTGTAGAAGTCGACGCCGTGGAATTTGGGGGGCATAGAAAGTGACCAGTGGTCGGTAATCGGTGGTCGGTGAGAAGCTCAGCCAAGCCTTCAAGCTAATCTGACCACTGACCACTGACCACCGATCACTCGGAACCGAGCCTACACGGTCACCGGCACTCCGTGCCGCTCCCGCGCGAACGCGAACGTGTCCGAGGCCCGAAACCGCCCGTGCTCCGATTCCCAGCGGAAGAACGTCACCTGCACGGCGGACGACTCGATCGTCACGAAGTTGAAGCACGACGGCCGGCCGCCGCGCGTCCGGACCGAGAGCGTGCCGGTGGTGGACACCACGACCCGCCCGCCCAGCACGTCGGCCCCCTCCTGGTGGTCGTGGCCGCACAGCACCACGTCCGCGCCCGACTCGAGGATGCGCTGCTGCGCCGTACGCCAGCGCGCCAGTCCCATCCGCTGCGAGATGTCGCCGCGCAGCACGTTGTGGTGCACCACCAGCACGCGTGCCGCGTCGGCGGGCGCGCGCGCGAAGATCCCGCGCACCCGCGCGATCTCCCGCTTGGGCAGATGGCCCTTGACCGTGGGGTCCCTGAACTGGGTGATCGAGGCGAACGACAGACCGTGCGACGTCAGGACGCCCGTGAGCAGCGCGCCCGGCAGCTCCATCGTCGGGGTCAACTCTTCCCCGAAGTAGCGGCGGTATTTCGTGTAGAGGGCGTCCTTCCCGAACGGCAGGAAGGGCCGCCACCACCATTGCACGTCGTGGTTGCCGGGCAGGATGTAGACCGGCGCCGTCTCGAGCGCCCGTTGCACGAAGGCGCGGGCCCGCTGGAACTCGCCGTGCCGCGCGCGCTGGGCGACGTCGCCCGAGACGACCACCGCGTCGGGGCGCAGATCGGGGATGATCTGCTCCAGCGCCTCGATCTGGCGGATGTCCGCGACGCCGCCGAAATGCAGGTCGGCGAGGTGCAGCAGCTGCACCGTCACGATTCGACCTGCACGGTGTAGGTGAGGACGGCCTGCCCGCCGGCCGGCACGGAGAGCCGGAACCGGCTCTCGGTAGACGACAGCTTCTCGGGCGGCACGCTGCTCTCGGTCACGCGCCAGGTGCCGAAGTGGCTCTCGCGCACGTCCACGGTCACGGCGTCGGTCTTGGCGTTCGTGACCGTGACCCGGTAGCTCGCGGTGACGCGCTGGCGCGTCGGGAGCCCGCGCCGTGCCGGGGGGATCGGCTCCTGCGTGTAGTCGGTCTGGATCCGCTCCGCCGTGACGTCGAACGCGTCGCCTGACTGGACGCGCACGTCTTTCCCTGCGGGGGTGTGGTCGATCATCGCCTCGCCCACGAGCTGCACCCGGCCGTCGGAATCGGCCTGGTAGAGTGACACCGTTCCACCCGGGAGCGGCCGGTCGCCGAACGGGGTGCCGCGGCCCCGCTTGAACGTGTACCAGACCTGCACCGGCACCTGGTTCGCGTCGCTCCCGGTCTGGCCCATCCAACCACGCCACGGCAGGACCCCCGGCACGACGAACTCCTGTGTCACGGCCGTCGTGGCGCGGGGGAACAGTGCGGTGCTCACGGGGACCCCGGGCTCGAGCGCCAGCCGCGCCGGGAGCGAGTACACGTGCGTCTCGCCCACGGCCTGCTCGGTCGGCATGGGGGCTTCCGCGGCACGCGCGACGGCCATCACGGCCCCTTCAATCATGAACTGTGGCTGCTTGGCCGCTCTGGCGCGGTTGATCGTTCCCGCCACGAGCTGGATGTCGGCGGAATCGGTCCGCAACGCCTGCGACGTCACCGTCGCCGCACCGCCGAATGTCGCCTGCGCCCCGCTCGCGCCGATGAGCGCCTGATAGGTCGCCTCCCAGCTCACACCCTGCGCGACGTAGGCCAGCTGTGTCGTGGGACGGTTGCGCGACGCGTCGAGCACGAGCGACGCCTCGGTCGAGGAGCGCACCAGCTCGGCAGGGAACAGCGGCTGCCCCGGCTGGGACAACAGCAGACGACCGTCGCCGAGCTTGTACTGGGGCGGATCGACCCGCACCACCGTCGCGCGGATCGTATCCGCGCCCCCCATCCGCTCGCGCGCGAACGACAGGGTCTGCCCGACCGCGCGCGCCAGTGCGTCGTTCTGGGAGCTCGGATAGCGCACCGTAGCCCCCGTCACCGTCACGGCCGTGTCGGGCGAAAACAGCGTCGCCGGGTCGAGCCCCTCGAACTGCACGGTGAGGAGGTTGCTTCCCTTCTGCAGCGCCCGCGGCAGGGTGCGCCGCACCACCACCCGCCCGTCGCTGTAGATGGAAAGGGAGGTCTGGCCGCGAAGCCCGCCCGGGATCACCGCCAACCCGGCAAGCACCGCAACCGCCGATACCCGATAGCCGATAGCCGATAGCTGTCTCATTTCATCCACTCCAGCGCGACCCGCTTCGCGATGAGAGACGTCAGCACGTACCAGGTGAGCACCGTCACCACTCCCAGGAGCCGCGCGTTCCGCTCGGCCGGGAGCATGATCGTCAGATACACCGCCAGCGGCAGACTCGTCCCCATCGCCACCCAGCGCCCGATGTTCGCCGCCCGGCGCACAACCTTGCGCCAGCAGTCCGAGCAGATGCCGCCCACGGCGAGACCGGGGACCATCTCGCCGCACTTGGCGCAGGCGTGGCTAGGTCCGAGCGGCCACGGCGGCCGCAAATTCGGCTGTAGCAGCACGGCCTCCCAGGTCCCGGGTCCGGACGTTGTCGGTGACGATCACGGTCTCGATCGCGCGCCGCAAACGCCGCCCCGCCTCGAGTTCCCCCACGTGGTCCAGCATCATCGCCGCCGCCAGCATCAATGCGGTCGGATTGGCGACGCCTTTCCCCGCGATATCGGGCGCGGACCCGTGCACCGCCTCGAAGATCGCCGCCTTGCTGCCGATGTTCGCCCCGGGGGCGAGACCCAGCCCGCCGATCAGTCCGGCCGCTTCGTCCGACAAGATGTCGCCGAACATGTTCGTCGTCACGATCACGTCGAACTGCTGCGGATTGGTGACCAGCTGCATCGCGGTGTTGTCCACGATCTTGTCCTCGGAGGCGATCACCCCCTCGTACTCCCTGGCCACCTGGTGCGCCGTCTCGAGAAACAGTCCCGACGTCGCCTTGAGGATGTTGGCCTTGTGGACGATCGTCACTTTCTTGCGGCCCTGCGTCTTCGCGTACTCGAAGGCGAAGCGGCAGATGCGCCGGCAACCCTCGCGGGTCATTACCGACGTCGCCTGCGCCACCGCCCGAGGATCGTCGCCCACCCGGAAACTGTGGTCGAGCCCCACGTACATCCCTTCGGTGTTCTCCCGGATGATCACGAGATCGATCCCCTCGAAGCGCCCGCCCGGGACGAGCGTCTTCGTCGGCCGCACGTTGGCGTAGAGATCGAACTCCTGGCGCAGCGCGACGTTCACCGACCGGTACCCGCCGCCCACCGGCGTCGTGAGCGGGCCCTTGAGCGCGAGCTTGGTGTGCCGGATCGAGTCGAGCGTGGCGTTCGGTAACGGCGTCCCCGCCTTGTCCACCGCGCTCATCCCGCCGTACTCCTCGTCCCAGTCGAACTTCACGTCAAGCGCATCGAGCACCAGCAACGTCGCCTGCATGATCTCCGGACCGATACCGTCGCCGGCGATGAGGGTGGCCTCGCGCGTCACGGCAGCCCGGGTGTCAGGGCCTTCACCGCCCGCGTCAGCGCCGTCCAGGGATCAGTCCCATCCCCCCGTGCCACCGTCTTGAAGCCGACCTGCCCCAGCCGTGCATCGACGATGACCACCGTCAGTTCGGCTGTTCCCATCCGACCATCCGCCGATCCGGCCATCCGCCGGTAGACGAGCTGTGCGGGTACGAGCGCGTGGCGCGCATCGGCGATCGCCACCAGCGCCCGGAGCTCGCTGCGCAGCGGATCGGGCAGGAAATCCCCCACCTTGGCGCCCCGCAGGATCGCCGTTCCCATCTGGTCCGGGTTCGCGGCGAACGTGGGCGAGCGGCGCGCCTGGCGCCGCAGATCCTCGGGCAGGATCCACGTCACTTCGGGAGCTCTGCCCTGGAGCAGCGTGCCGAGGATGCTGTCGGCGATCCCGAGCGCCGCGCGCCGGTTGGCAAAGCTCGACGCCCACGGCAATGAATCGTCGAACGCGAGCAGGGTGAGCGGCAGCACGGGGACCTTCACGCTCGCCAGGCCGGCAAGCGGCAACGGACGCGTCGGCTCGGGGATCGGCTGCTGATTGGCAGCAGGCTTGCCGCCGCAGGCCGCCGCTGCGTACAGCACCGCCACGAACCACGCACCACCCACTAAGCTTCTGTTTTTCAATGGATTAGTCACGCACGCAATATCCAGCCGCGGCGCCGCGTTTTCAAGAAGCCAAGGTGAGTCCGCCGTCCACGACGATCGTCTGGCCGGTGATGTGGCGCGCCGCATCGCTGCACAGGAACGCGACTACGCGTGCGACGTCCTCGGGCTCGGCCACCCGTCCCAGCACCGATTCCCGCTCGGCGCGCTCGAGAATCTCGCGCGGCAGCTGCGCCAGCAGCTCCGTCTTCACGAACCCGGGCGCGACGGCGTTCACGTTCACATTGGACGAGCCCAGGTCCACCGCGGCGGCCTTGGTCAGGCCGATGAGCGCGGCCTTGCTCGCGGCGTAGTTGGCGATCCCGAACCCCGGGCGGAAGGCCTGATGGCTCGAGATGTTCACGATCTTGCCGTAGCGCTGGGCCCGCATGTGCCCCGCCACGGAGCGGATGCAGTTGAAGGCGCCGGTGACGTTGGTGTCGATCACCTCCTGCCACGAATCCGTGGACAGCCGCCACAGCGCGCCGTCGTGGGTCACGCCGGCGTTGTTGATGAGGATGTGCACCCCTCCGAGCCGCTCGCGCGCCTCGGTCACGAAGTGCTCCACCTCCTCGGGGCGGCGCACGTCGCAGTGCTCGGAGTAGACGGCGACGCCGTGCGCCTTGATCGCCGTTTCGGTCAGCAGCGCCTGTGCGGAGACGTCCCGGCCGGGAAGGTTGACGTAGTTGAATCCGATCGCGGTGCCGCGCTGGGCCAGCTCGAGGCAGATGGCGCGCCCCAAGCCGGTGGCGCCACCCGTGACGAGCGCGCAGCGCCCGCCGAGGCGCTCCGCGGCAACCTGCGGATCGGGGCGTTCCTGGGTCGCCGCCTCCCCCGTCGGGGACGGCGCCTGCCGCGCGGCCATGGACCAGGAGGAAGAGGGAGACAAGTGTTCGAACCTATGGGGCGATTTGAAGCCCTGCAAGCCGCGCCGTACCTTGGGGCCATGCCGCGCCTGTTCCGCGCACTGATCTGGGTGGTCCTGTCGCTGTTGGGCGCCGCCGCCTTCGCGATCCTCGCCCTGTCGCGCGGTGAGACGGTCAGTGCCGCGTGGATGATCGTCGCCGCGATCTGCACCTATGTCGTCGCCTATCGGTTCTACGCCCGGTTCATCGCCACCCGGGTCTTCGGCCTCGACGCGCGCCGCGCCACCCCCGCCGAGCGGCTCTCCAACGGGCGGGACTTCGTGCCCACGAACAGGTGGGTGCTGTTCGGGCATCACTTCGCCGCCATCGCCGGCGCCGGACCGCTCGTCGGCCCGGTGCTCGCCGCGCAGTTCGGCTTCCTGCCCGGCACGCTGTGGCTCGTGATCGGCGTGGTGCTGGGCGGCGCGGTGCAGGATTTCACCATCCTCTGCTGCTCGGTGCGCCGCAACGGCAAGTCACTCGGCCAGATGGCGCGGGACGAGATCAACCCGCTGGCGGGCTCGACCGCCATGCTCGCGGTGCTGTGCATCATGATCATCCTGCTCGCCGTGCTGGCGCTGATCGTCGTCAACGCCCTGAAGGCGAGCCCGTGGGGACTGTTCACCATCGCCTGCACCATTCCCATCGCGTTGCTCATGGGCTGGTGGATGAAGAGCTGGCGGCCGGGGCGCATCGGGGAAGCCTCGCTCGTCGGCGCCGCGCTGCTCATCGCCGCGCTGGTGGGCGGCGGGTGGGTGGCGAGCCATCCGATCGGGGCCGCGTTCACGCACAGCGGAACCGCCCTCACGTGGATGATGATGGTCTATGGATTCGCCGCGTCGGTGCTGCCGGTGTGGATGCTGCTGGCGCCGCGGGATTACCTCTCCACCTTCCTCAAGATCGCGACGATCCTGATTCTCGCGGTGGCGATCATGGTCATCCTGCCGCCGCTGCGCATGCCGGCACTCACGCCGTTTGCGACCCTGGGCGAAGGACCGGTGTTCGCCGGCAAGTTCTTCCCGTTCGTGTTCATCACCATCGCGTGCGGGGCCATCTCGGGGTTCCACGCCCTGGTGGCCTCCGGCACGACGCCGAAGATGCTGGCGCGGGAGACCGATGCCCCGCTGATCGGGTACGGCGGGATGCTGATGGAATCGTTCGTCGGCGTCATGGCGATGATCGCGGCCTGCACGCTCGATCCCGGCGTGTACTTCGCCATGAACACGACCCCCGCCGCGCTCGCCGGCGCGGCGGACGTGCTGCAACAGGCGGGGTTCGTCGTCACGCCCGACCAGATGCAGGCGCTCGCCGCCCAGGTGGGCGAGCAGACGCTCATCGCCCGCACGGGGGGCGCCCCCAGCCTCGCGGTCGGCATCGCGCACATCTTCTCGGGGGTCTCGAGCGCGTTGGGCGGCCGGGCCGCCACGGCGCTGTGGTACCACTTCGCCATCATGTTCGAGGCGCTGTTCATCCTCACGACGATCGACGCCGGCACGCGCGTCGGCCGGTTCATGCTCCAGGAGATCGTGGGCCACGTCTGGCCGCGCTTCGGCGAGACGTCATGGTATCCGAGCATCGTGGCGTCGAGCGCGGTGGTGGTGGCGGCCTGGGGGTACTTCCTCTATCAGGGCGTGGTGGACCCGCTCGGGGGGATCAACTCGCTGTGGCCGCTGTTCGGGATCGCGAACCAGCTGCTCGCCGCTGTCGCCCTGTGCGTGGGAACGACGATCCTCATCAAGATGGGACGGGCCCGCTACGCCTGGGTGACCCTCGCCCCGCTCGTCTGGATCGTCACGATCACCATGACCGCGGGTTGGCAAAAAGTGTTCTCGGCCGACCCCAAGCTCGGCTTCCTCTCCCACGCCGCTTCGCTCGCCGGTTCGGCCGACCTCCACGCGCACCAGCGCATCGTCAACGACTACCTGAACACGTTCGTGGCGCTGCTGTTCATGGCCGTCGTGGCACTGTTGATCCTGGTATCGATCCGGGAATGGTGGCTGGTGCTCTCGAAGCGGAAGCCGGCCACCGTGAGCGAGGCGCCCTACGTGGAGAGCCGGTATGCCGTTTAGGGAAGAGGGACGAGGGAAGGGGGAAGGGGCCCTGCCCTTCCCCGCTCGGGTGGCGAGAGTTGTGCGGCGGATCATCGGGGCGCCCGATTATGGGGCCTATCTCGCACATTGCCGGGAAGCGGGGCATCCGCCGCGGCTCAGCGAGCGGGAGTACGTGAAGGAATTCCTCGACTCGAAGGGCGGCGTGCGCTGCTGCTGATGGCCCGGCGCAACACGCCTCGCCAGAACTCCGCCCGAGTCCCATTTTCTATCCCGCCATGACCGATGCGTTGACCCGGCTCACTGCTGCCCTCACCGACCGCTGCACGATCGAGCGCGCGCTCGAGGTGCTGCGCCATCCGAGTTTTCTGACCGCCGCCCTCCTGCTCGCCCCTGGTGCGCTCGCGGCCCAGGATCCCGCCCGCGTGGCCCGGCCGGCGCGCATTGCCTCCGTGCCGCACATCGATGGGCGGCTCGACGAAGCGGTGTGGCAGCAGGCAGAGCCATTGACCGGCTTCGTGCAGCGGCAGCCCCGGGAGGGGGCGCCGAGCACGGAACTGACCGAAGTGCGCATCCTCACCGACGGTGAGGCGCTGTACATCGGGGCGTGGCTGTTCGATCGCGACCCGGCGGCGATCGTCCACGGTGAACGGGTGCGGGACGTCGATCTCACCAACAGCGATTATTTCGCCATCATCTTCGATACGTTTGCTGACCGGCAAAACGGCTTCGTGTTCGCCACGACGCCGACGGGCATCGAGTACGACGGACAGGTGATCAAGGAGGGTGAGGGCGGCGGAGTGTTTCAGCAGGGACAGAGCCGGGCGCAGGCCGGATCGGCCGGTGGGTTCAACCTGAACTGGGACGCGAGCTGGACCGTGGCGACCAGCGTGGACAGCCTGGGGTGGTATGCGGAGTTCCGGATTCCCTTCGCCACGCTGCGGTACGGTAATGCGCGGGAGCAGACCTGGGGCCTCAACGTCGCGCGCGGCATCCGCCGCCGCAACGAAGAGTCGTTCTGGTCGCCCATTCCACTTCAGTACAGCCTCTACCGGGTGTCACGTGCCGGACACCTCGTCGACCTCGAGGTGCCGCGCCAGCGGATCGCCACCATCACGCCGTACGTCCTGACGTCGGCACAACACCTCTACTCGCCCGATTCGGTCGCCGCGGTTTGGGACTCGACGAACTTTCCCAACGAGATCGGGGTGGACGCCAAGTTGGGGATCACGCCGAGTCTCACGCTCGACGCCACCTACAACACCGACTTCGCCCAGGTCGAGGTCGATCAGCAACAGACCAACCTCACCCGGTTTCCCTTGTTCTTTCCCGAGAAGCGGCCGTTCTTTCTGGAGAACGCGGGTGTATTTTCGGCGGGCACGCCACAGTCCGTGGAGATGTTCTTCAGCCGGCGCATCGGCATCGACACGTTGGGCAACCCCGTTCCCATTGCCGGCGGCGGTCGCTTGACCGGGAAGGTGGCCGGGCTCACGGTGGGGGTGTTGCAGCTGTTCACGGAGAAGGAAGCAGGGATCCAGCCGGCCAATTCGTATTCCGTCTCACGCGTGTTGAAAGAGTGGGGGAGATCGCGCATCGGCGTGCTCGCGGTGCACCGTCTCGCCACACGGGACGGCCGCGACCGCAACACCACGCTGGCCGCCGACGGTCGCCTCGCGCTCAGCGACCCGGTGACGCTCGACTGGTGGGTGGCGCAGACCAACACACCGGGACGCACCGGCCGGGACGACGCGTTCAGCGGGCGCCTGGGGTTCAAGAACAGCCGGTGGGACAACGGGCTGCGATTCGCGCAGGTGGGGGAGGACTTCAATCCCGAAGTCGGATTCCTGAGCCGCAGCGGGTATCGGTATTACGAGCCCTCGGTCTTCTACACGATGCCGTTGAACCACCGCTACCTGCGCTACTGGCTGCCGCATGTCTCTTACCGCGGCTACTTCGGTTTCGACGGCACCGTGCAGTCGGACTGGCTGCACCTCGATCTCGGTCAGGCTGAGCTCAACAACGGCGGGCAGATCGGCCCGGAGGTGAACATCTATCGCGAGGGGCTCACGCAGCCGTTCGACATCGCCACCGGTGTGACGCTGCCCGCAGGCGTTTACCACTGGACCAGTCTGGGGTTCGACTTCGGCACCAACCCGAGTGCGCCGCTGGCGTTCCTGACCAAGCTCCAGGCGGGGCAGTTCTACAATGGGACGCTGTACGGCTGGACCTCGACGACGACGGTGCGGGGATCATCGCTCACCGCGTCGCTGCAATTCGATTACAACCGGGTTCGGCTCGACCAGGGGAACTTCGTCCGGTCGCTCGTGGGCCTACGCCTGGGCTACTTCTTCACGCCCCGGATGTTCGTTCAGTCGTTGGTGCAGTACAACAACCAGGCCGCGGTCTTCTCGGCGAATGTCCGGTTCGGCTGGCTGAACACGGCGGGGACCGGCCTGTTCGTGGTGCTCAACACCGCGGACACCGCGACCGAGCTCTTCGCCTGGCGGCGGCCGATGGCGCGGTCGCTCCAGGTCAAATTCACCCGGCAGTTCGGCACCGGCGGCTAGCAGCGCACACGATTCGTCCTGGACCACCCGCCGCACCTGGCCATCTTGTATCCCGCATGAACGACTCCCTGAGCCGCCTCACCACGGCCCTGACCGACCGCTACGTGATCGAGCGCGAGCTCGGCGCCGGCGGCATGGCCACCGTCTATCTCGCCCACGACGTCCGGCACGAACGACCCGTCGCGCTCAAGCTGCTGCGCCCCGAGTTGGCCGCGATCCTGGGCGGCGAGCGGTTTCTCAAGGAGATCCGCCTCACCGCCAACCTCCAGCATCCGCACATCCTGGGATTGCACGACTCGGGCGAGGTCGACGGCCTCGTCTACTATGTCATGCCGTACGTCGAAGGAGAATCGCTGCGGCAGCGCCTGGAGCGCGAGCATCAGCTCCCCGTCGACGAAGCGATCCGCATCGCGACCGAAGTCGCTGGAGCCCTCGACTACGCGCACCGCCACGGCGTGATCCACCGCGACATCAAGCCGGAAAACATCCTGCTGCACGACGGCTCGGCGATGGTCGCCGATTTCGGCATCGCGCTCGCCGCCTCCCGCTCCGACTCGGGCTCGCGCCTCACCGAAACCGGCATGTCGCTCGGCACGCCCCACTACATGAGCCCCGAGCAGGCGATGGGGGAGCGCGAGATCACCGCCAAGAGCGACGTGTACGCGCTCGGCTGCGTGGTCTACGAGATGCTGTCGGGCGAGCCCCCGTTCACGGGGCCCACGGCGCAGGCGATCGTGGCGCGCGTCATGATGGAGCAACCGCGCAGCCTCACGCTGCAGCGCCACTCGATCCCGCCCCACGTCGAGGCGGCCGTGAACCGGGCGCTCGAAAAGCTCCCGGCCGACCGCTTCGCCAGCGCGGCACAGTTCGCCGAGGCGCTGACGCATCCGGGGCTGGCTGCGGCTACGACGCAGGCCCGCGTCGCTGTTCCAGCCCCCGCGGGGACCCCGTGGCGCCGGTATTTCCGCGTGGCGGCGGGCGCCGCCGTGGTCGCGCTCGCCCTGGGCGCCTGGGGGTGGTGGCGCGTCCGCAGCGCGGCGCGGCAGCCCGCTACCTGGCAGTACATCACCCTCGGCGACAGCGTCGTGCTCTCGACCCAGATTCCGGCGATGGCGCTGTCTCCCGATGGCTCCCTGTTCGTATTCAAGGACGACCGCCAGAACGGCCGCCTCTGGATCAAGAAACGGGGCGAGCTGAACCCCACCCCGCTCAGCGGGACCGAGCGGGCCCAAAACCCGGTGTTCTCGCCCGACGGCGAGTGGGTGGCATACGTGGCCGACGGCCGCCTCAAGAAAGTCCGGGCGTCGGGTGGGACGAGCGTCACGCTCGCGGACTCGGTCGCCGGTGGCTTCGGGGGCGCCGCGTGGCTCGACGACGGCACACTGGTCTACGTGCCACCGAGTCTCCAGGAGATGCGACGGGTGAGTGCATCGGGAGGCCCAAGCTCGGTCGCCCTGAGCAGCGGTCGTGCGTCCCTGGCCGGCGGGGGGGCGGGTATGCCGGTCGCCCTGCCGGGAGCGCGCGGCGTGCTGTTTCAGAATTGCGCGTCCAGCTGTGTGACCATGAGCATTCACGCGCTGGATCTTCGCACGGGGAAGGAGAAGCTGCTGCTCGACGACGTCGCCCAGGCGTGGTACCTGCCCAGCGGGCACCTCCTCTACGTGCGCCGCGATGGGGTGGCCCTGGTGGCGCCGTTCGACCTCGGACGCTTCGGGATTACCGGCCCCGCGACGCCGGTGCTCGAAGGAGTGCAGGTGACGGTGAACGGCGGGTTCGCGCTCCTCGCCTGGTCGCGATCCGGATCGCTCGTGTACGGGCATGGCGCCGGCGGCTCGACCGACAACGCGATGATCCGCGTCGGTCGCGACGGCGCGATCACGCAGATCGACACCGCGTGGCATGGGGAATTCAACTCGATCGCGCTCGCTCCCGATGGTCGCCGGCTCGCCGTCGGCATCGGCTCCGGCGCGGCGCTCAACATCTGGATCAAGCAGCTCGATCGCGGACCATCCACCCGGTTGACCTTCGGCGGGCAGGACCGCCGGCCGTTCTGGTCCCCCGACGGCCGGACCGTGGCCTACATCCGGGGACAGCAACAACACGAACGCGGTGTACGCCCGGCCCGCAGACGATGCCGGGCAGGACCGGCAGGTGGTCCGCCTCGATCGCCTGATCCAGGAGGGCGAGTGGTCGCGTGACGGCCGCTGGATCGTCGTGCGCACGGACAACGGCCAGGCCGGCGCCGGCGACATCGTGGCGGTACGCTCGAGCGGTGAAGGCACGCCGGTGCCGGTGGCGGCGAGCCAGTTCACCGAGCTGCACCCGGCGCTGTCACCCGATGTGCGGTGGCTGGCGTACACGTCGAACGAGTCGGGAATCAACGAGGTGTACGTGCGACCCTTCCCGGACGCCCAGGGAGGCCGCTGGCAGGTCTCCAACGGCGGCGGCAGCGAGCCCCGCTGGTCCCACGACGGCCGCGAGCTCTACTACCTCGACGGCGACCGCCGCCTGAACGCCGTGCAAGTCCATGCCGTGCCGACGTTCGCCACCGCCGCCCGGACATCGCTGTTCGATGCGTCGAATCTCGTCGTGGCCGGTTTCCACCAGTCCTACGAGGTGACGCCCGACGGGCGCGCCTTCATCTTCATCAGCCCCCGCCGCGCCGGAGCGCAAGGCGCGTCGCAGCTGGTCTGGGTGGACCGCTGGCTCAACGACGTGGCCGCCCGGCTGGCGCGCTAGGCCGATTTTCTCCGCACCTGCACCTCGCGGGCGAGCGCGCCGACGGCCGCGACGGCCCCCGCGGCCAGCGCGGCTTTCCCCGCCGTCTTCAGCACCCGGCTGGCCTGCTGCAACGTGCGACGCACCTTGCGGCGGCGCGCCGCGGTCTCCGCCTTCTGTTTGGCCACCTGCATCAGGGCATCGGCCTGCTTCGCGGCGGCGACGGCCACGCTCCTGGCCTTGCGCGCCGCATCGAGGATTCGGGATTTCCACTTCGGCTGTTGCGGCATTTTGGTCCTCCGCGTAAGTGAGCGACTGCGCTTGTTACCGCGTGGACCACGGGAACGTTCCCCTCGCGCCGCCATGGTCAGGTCCCCACCGTCGCGAGGCACTCGATCTCCACCCGAGCCCCCAGCGCCAGACCGCTCCCGGCAACCGTCGAGCGCGCCGGTGGATCCTTCGGGAAATACGTCGTATACACGGCGTTCATCGCCTGGTAGTCGCGGATGTCCGTCAGGAAGACCGTGCACTTCACCGCGCGCTCGAGCGAGCTCCCCGCGCCCGCCAGCACGCCCTTGATGTTCTCGAGGGCCTGGCGCGTCTGGCCGGCGATCCCCGTGTCGGCGAGCTCGCGCGTGCCGGGCTTGTTGCCGATCATCCCGGACAGAAACAGCAGGTTCCCCACGCGTACCGCCGTCGAGAACGGCAATCCGGCCACCTCGTCCTTTGTGTGGATCACCTGACGATCCTGAGCCGCCAGCCCACCAGGAACGATGAGCACGGCCAGCAACGTGATCAGACGCATGAGTCCCTCCATCGCTTCAATGTCGGACGACTAGGACGCGGGGACAGTACGACGCCGGGCCGCCACCGCGACCCAGACGGCAGCGAGCGTCACCCCCACGGCACTGATGATGAACGCCAGCGGCGCTCCGCGCGACTGGTACAGCACACCCAGCAACAGACCTCCGGCCAGGGCTGCGAGGCCGGTCGCCGCATGGTAGGCCCCGAAGCCGGTGCCCTGTTTGCTCCCGGCCAGCCGCGACACGATGGTGCGCTCCGGACTCTCCGTGAGCCCGGCCACCGTTCCCAGGACCAGAAACAGCCCCCACGCCGCCGCCGCGCTCCCTTCGAGCGCGAACCCCAGGGCGATCCCCGCGTAGCACACCCAGCCGAGCCACATCGTCCGTAGCGGACCGAAGCGGTCCGACAGCGACCCGCCCAGAAAGCTCGTGAACGACCGTACCACGTGGAGGGCCGCCCAGAGCAGCAGCACGGAGGACACCGAGACCCCGAGCTGCTGGGTCCGCAGGAGCAGCAGGGTCTCCGGCATGCGGAGAAGGTAGAAGGCGGAGATGGCGAGGAGGGTCGGAAGAGGGCGGAAGAAGGCGGGAGAAGGCGGGAGAGGTTCGTTCGTCTCGCTCCGCCCTCGTCCGCCTTCTTGCGCCCTCTCCCGTCTTCTTCCGTCTACCACCGCCCACACCGCCAGCACCAGCACCACGAGGCCCGGCACGATGCTCGCCCCGATCACGCCCCGCAAATCGAGCCGTTTCGACGACAGCAGCCACCAGGCGGCGAGCGGGCCGAGCACCGCGCCCGCGTGGTCCAGCCCGCGCTGGAACCCGAACGCGCGCCCGAGCAGGGCTGGCGGGGTGACGTCGGCGATCAGCGCGTCGCGCGGAGGTGTGCGGATGCCCTTCCCCACGCGGTCGGTCACCCGCAGGCCGATCACCTGCCAGGCGGCCCCCGTCAGCGCGATCACCGGCCGCACCAGGACCGCGACGACATAGCCCAGGATGATGAGGGGCCCACGCCGGCGCGGAGCGTCGGCCAGCCGGCCGGCGCCGTACTTGACGAACGCCGCCGCAAATTCCGCGGCGCCGTCGAGCGCGCCGAGCGACAGCGCGCCGCCGCCCAGCACGGTGGTCACGAACGCCGGCAGCAGCGGGTAGATCATCTCGCTCGCGAAATCATTGAACAGCGAGACGAGCCCGAAGAGAAAAACCGGGCGGGGGAGCTTACTCACCCAGGCCCATGCCCCAGCGCATCAGGGAGACCGGGAGTCCCCCGTAGGAGAGGACCACATCGTGGAAGCCGCGCAGGGTGAAGGCGGCGCCCTGCGCCGTCCGGTAGTCGTCCCGCAGGCGCAACAACTCGCGCCGTCCCACACCGTAGCACAGCTGGTAGGCGGGGGTCGAGCAGTACCGGTCCACCTCGGCTTCGGCGAGGGATTGCTCCATGTGCACCCCATCCACCATCAGCCGCACTGCTTCGTCGTAGCTCATCCCGCGGGTGTGCAGACCGACGTCGACTACGATCCGCATGGCGCGCCACAGGAGATGCACGCGCTGGAAGAACTGCTCTTCTTCCGATTTGTAGAATCCCTCGTCCGCCATCAGCTCTTCGCAGTACAATGCCCACCCTTCCAGCGTGAGCGGAGTGTATACGTTCTTCCGCGTCTCCGAGGCATTGGCCTGCGCCAGGACGAGCTGCAGGTGATGGCCCGGATATCCTTCGTGCAGGGCCGTCGCCGCGATCTCGTGGGTTGAGTGATCGCGCAGGACCCGCTCGCGCGCCGCCTCCGGCAGCGCCGGATCGGGGACGGTCACGTAGAACAGACCGCGCGGATCGCTCGCATACGGGCCCGGGCTGTCATAGGCGGCGAACGGGAGCAGCGGGCGCATGAACTCCGGCGTCTCGATCACGTCGAGTGGCACCACCGGGAGCGGCGCCAGCCTGCGCGCCGCCACAAACTCACGGGCGCGCTCCATCTCCCTCGCATAGGCCGCGACCAACCCCTGTGCCGAGGGATGGTCGCCGCGCAGCCGGTCCACCAGCGCGGGCCAATCGGCGCTGCCGGCCAACCGTTCGGCGCGGCGCGACAGGTCGGCGACCACCTCGTCCTTCAGCCGGAGGCCGTAACGCCACAGCTCCGGCGCCGTGTCGCGCAGGGCGTGCTGGTAGTGCAGCAGGAAGTTGAACTCGTCCTCGCCCACCGCGAAGTGCCCGCTCCCCGCCTCCACCCAGCGGTCGAGGTCGTGCTCGAACGCCGCGAGCGCCGCCCCGGCGGCCTCCGCGGCGGCGCCCACCCGCTCGCCCGCCGGGCCATCGGCGTACACCGAGCGGATCTCCCGCAGCAGCAGGACGCCCCCGGGACACATCTGCAGCGCCGTCTCGGCGAACAACCGCACCGGCTCCACGATGGTGGCCCGGGCATCGTCCAGGAACGCCGGCACGTCTTCCAGCCGCGCGGCGACCGATGCCGCGTTGGCCGCCGAGCCGCGATCGGACCGCCGCAGCAGGCCGTAGAGGCCGTTGAACAGATGCGTCAGCCAGAACTCGGGATTCTTCGCCTGCGGGCGTTGCTGCTCGAACTGCCGGATGGTGACGCGAATCTCGTTCAGCAGGGCGGTGCGGTCGATCTCGAGCTGGACGTCGTCCCCCGTGGATTCCTCGAGCGCCGCGCCGATGGATTTGAGCGCCGCGAGGTGCGGGGCCAGCACGGTGGGACTGTAGCGGCCAAAGTGGTCGTCATGCATCGTGAGGCCCGCCAGCGTCGCCGCGACGGGATCCAGATGCCAGCGCAGATCGAAGTACGAGCGCTCGAGCTCCCGGAACGCGCTCAGCGCCATGCGCCCTGCCGCAGCAGGCTGTGGCATTCCTCCGCGGTCAGCGTGTGGTCGGCCCGCTTCGCGGCGTCGAACAGCGCCTGGCACGCCGCCTCGTCGTCGGGATCGTATCCGTGATGCTGCAGCCAGAACTTCACGTTGGAGAGACCCGACACCGGCGAGATCTCGATCACCTGCTCCAACCCCAGCTCCTCGGCCGGCACCGAGCTGTACACCCGGTCCGCCAGCCAGTTGTGGCCCTTCTTCTTCGCCTTGATGATCGCCGCGGCGTGCACCCCGGTGCCGGTGCGGAAGGCGTCGCTGCCCATCACCGGATAGTTCAACGGGATAGGAATGCCCACCGCCTCGGCCACGGTGCGGCAATACTCCGGCAGCTTCGCGAGGTCGCCCGTGTGGGCGCCGAGCAGCTTCAGGTTCACGATGAGCAGGTCCATCTCGGCGTTCCCCACCCGCTCGCCCACTCCCAGTGCCGTGGCATGCACGCGGTCCACCCCCGCCTCGATCGCCGCGAGACAGTTGACGAGCCCCATCCCCCGGTCCCGATGCCCGTGCCAGTCGATCTTGACGCTCTTCTTCCCAACGATGTCCCGCTTCACGAACTGGACGAGCGCCTTCACCCCATCCGGCGTCGCGTGTCCCACGGTGTCAGCGAGACAGATCCTCGTCGCCCCACAGTCGATCGCCGTCCCGTACAGCCGCTTCAGGGTCTCGGGCTTGGCTCGCGTGGTGTCTTCGGTGACGTACATGACCGGGAGCCCCTGGCGCACCGCGAAGGTCACCGCGTCCTCGGTGGCCTTGAGCATCCGCTCGATCGTCCAGTCCTCGGTGTACTGGCGGATCGGCGAGGAGCCGATGAAGGTCGCCGCCTCGATCGGGATGCCTATCTCCTGGGAGATCCGCGCGACGGGCTCGATATCGGCGATGACGGTACGAGCGGCGCAATTCGGGAAGATCGGCAGCTTGTTGTCCCGGATCTCCCGGGCGAGGGCCCGCACCTGCTCCACCACGCGCGGTCCGGCGCCGGGCAGGCCGATGTCGGCGGCCACGATGCCCAGATCGGCCATCAGGTGGAGCAGTTTGCGCTTGATCTCGAGGGAGGGGTCCTTCACCGACGGCGACTGGAGACCGTCGCGCAGCGTCTCGTCGTTCAGGTCCACCCGGGCGTGGGACCAGTCGAACGACGCCCCGACGCGGTTCCAATCGTGGATCAGCTCCCGTTCTTCCATGCGCGTAGTGTCGCCCGGTTGCCCGCAGTGGTCAAGACGAGGCCTCCTCTTTCACGGCGAACCCGGCGATATGGGGGGCGACGAGCCCGGCCGGCGCGAGAAACTCCTCCGCCTCGACGCGCGCAAAACCGGCGGCGCGAATCGCCTGGAGTGTCTCCCGGTCCGGCCGGCATCCGTCCGCGGCGATGCGCCAGGGCGTCCGCACCAGGCGCTGCAGGCGCCGCCGCCACGTTCCGGGCGGCGCCGCCACGTGCTCGATGAAGACATAGCGCCCGCCCGGTTTCAGCACGCTTCGGATCTCGCGCAGCACCGCAGCCGGGTCCTCCACCGAACAGAGCACCAGTGTACCGATCACGGCATCAGCGCTCGCGGCTTCCACTGGGAGCCGCTCCGCGTCCCCCTCCCGCAGCTCGTGGGCCACACCCGCCTCCCGGGCAGCACGCTCCAGGTACGGGCGCGCGTATGGATTCGGCTCCACCCCGATCCAGTGCACGTCGCTGCCCATATACGGCAGATTGGCTCCGGCCCCGGGCCCGATCTCGACCACGACGCCGCGCAGCGAGCCGAACAAGCCGCGTTTGCGGCCGGCAATCCACTGCTCGTACGGCCGGTTGCCCCAGGCGAGCAGCCAGGGGACGAGCCGCTTGTAGCCAGGGATCGCCATTCGACCAGTGTGGCCCCGTCTCCCGTGCCGGTCAAGCCGAGCACGCGATGGTAGATTGCGGACATGGAAAAGCTCGTGCGCGGTCTGCATCACGTGACGGCGACGGTGAACGACGCCCAGCAGGACTTCGACTTCTACACGAAGGTCCTGGGACTGCGGCTCGTGAAGAAGACCGTCAACTTCGACAATCACAACGTCTACCACTTCTATTACGGCAACGAGGCCGGCGCCCCGGGCACCATCATGACCACCTTCCCGTACAAGGGATGGGGCGTGCCGGTCGGACAGAAAGGGGCCGGGCAGATCCAGGTCACGTCGTTCTCGGTTCCGGCCGGCTCGCTGGACTTCTGGAAGGCGCGGTTGCGGGAGCGCGGCGCGAGGGTCCGGGACGAGGCGCCGAAGTTCGGCGAAGAGTCGATCACCGTCAGCGACCCTTCCGGCCTCATCCTGGAGCTCGTCGCAGGTCGGGGTGATGAGCGCACTCCGTGGACATCGGACGACGTGGCGGCCGGCCGCGCCATCCGCGGCATCCATAGCGTCACCATGCCGATTCGCACGCCCGCGAAGACCCTGGAGCTGATGACGCAGGTGCTCGGATTCGATGTCGTGAACGAAGGCCCGGGACGGACCCGGCTCGGAGTGGGCGGCGATCGCCCGGGCCACCTCATCGACGTCGTGCAGGCGGCCGACGCCGCGCCGGGCATCAACGGCCTGGGTACCGTGCATCACGTCGCGATGGCCGTGCGTGACGATGAAGAGCAGCTGCGGATGCGGGCCGAGCTGGTGCGGCTCGGGTTTCAGGTGACTCCGGTGATGGACCGGCAGTACTTCCGCTCGATCTACTTCCGCGAGCCCGGGGGCGTGCTGTTCGAGCTCGCGACCGTCCCGCCCGGATTCACCATCGACGAGACCCTGCCCTGCCTCGGCCAGGATCTGAAGCTGCCGCCCTGGGAGGAGCCCAACCGGGCCGAGATCGCCGCGAAGCTGCCGCCCATCGACGCCGCGTCCCACCGGGCGTGAAGCCCCACGCGGGAGAGCCTCTCGCGAGCGCCGGGGTGCCGCTGGGGGAGAGTTCCGGTGTCGTGATCATGGTCCATGGCCGCAATGCCGGGCCCTCCAACATCCTCGACCTCGCGCCGCGGCTGGGGCGTCCCGACCTCACTTACCTGGCGCCGGCGGCCGCCGGGCGGACCTGGTATCCGCTGAGCTTCATGGCCGAGAAGGAGAAGAACGAGCCGGGCTTGTCGTCCGGCCTCTGGGTGCTGGGGAAGCTCGTCGAAGACGTCGTCGCGCGAGGAATCAGCCTCGACAAAATCATCCTCCTCGGTTTTTCACAAGGCGCGTGTCTGGCGGCCGAGTTCGTCGTGGAACATGCGGCGCGCTACGGCGCCGTGATCCTCTACAGCGGCGGACTGATCGGGCCGCCCGGCACTACCTGGGAGTATCCCGGGTCGTTCGACGGCACTCCGATCTTCCTGGGATGCAGCGACGTGGATGCGCACGTTCCCAAGACACGTGTGGATGAAAGCGCCGCGGTCTTCACCCGCATGGGCGCGGCCGTCACCGAACGCATCTATCCCGGGATGGGCCACCTGGTGAACGACGACGAGATCGCGTTCACCCGGGGAGTGTTGGACGCGATCGCCCACCGAGCGTAGTGGTCCGCGCCCAAGAAATGCAGCGAGACGTACGGGTCGTCGCCCACGACCCAGCTGTCGTGCGGAATCGGCGGGATGTAGAACAGCTCCCCGGCACGCAGATCGAACACGCGGCCATCTTCCAGCGCCGCGGTCGCCGCGCCGGCCAGGACGAGGCCCACGTGCTCCACCGAACAACGTTTCGCCCCCACGGTCGGCCCGACGTGCTCGGACCAGCGCCACCCCGGCTCGTAGGTCGCCCGCCCGATGGTGAGCCCGCCGATCTTCACGAGCTCGAACTTGCCCTTTTGCATCACGCGCGTCTCGTCCGGTTTCTCGAACCGTCGCAGGATGACCTCGACGGGTGTGGCCGCACTCATGGATGGCTCCTCGAAGGCGCGATGACGGTCCGCACGCCCGGCAGGTAGCCGATGAATCCTAGAACCAGGAACGCGTAGAAGAGTCGTCGATCGAGCGTCGCGGCGAATGCCGCCGCCGCCAGCGCGAAACCCCACACCATGAGCTCCCCGCCGAACGCCTGCCCCCACGCCGCGCGCGCTCCGCTGGCGGGGACCCGGGGCGTGATCGCCGGCCACAGGCGGGGGACGCGAGCCCGATATGCCGCATAGGCGCTGCCCTGGCTGCGCGCCAATGCCGCCTCTTCCCGCCCGATCAATCGGTAGACGACGACGAGCAGGCCTCCGACGATCACGAGAAACCCCACCCGGCTCGCCATCAACCCGAAGCAGACGGCG
>DATDED010000339.1:0-1938 GCA_036523455.1 Gemmatimonadales bacterium | reverse complement strand
TTGGGTTCCGCCGGCACCACCTGCCCGACAGTGCGCACCGTGCGGGAAAGCGGGCCGCGCGTGACTACTGTGAACCGGACGCCGATGGCCCGGGCCTGGTCCGCGCTCAGGTGCACGGGCTGGCGAGCCGTCGCGCCGGTGGTGTCTGCCGCGCCCGCCGTCATGCGGGCATGCTCTTCAGCGGTCATGCCCGTTGTGTCCGGCGGTGCCGGCTTACTGCGGCACGCTGCGGCGATGAGGACGCCGGCGAGACCGGCGGCGACGATGCGCTTCATAGTTCTCCCCCCGTCAGGGCGATCAGCTCGCCCGCGGCCTGCTGGTAGTCGGCGAGCAGGCGGATGGTTTCGATCTCGTACCGGTTCACGGTCATCTGGTTGTCCACGAGCTGCATGAACGACACTCGACCGACGCGATAGCTGCCGAGGGCGGCCTGGACCGCCCCGCGCGCCTGCGGCAAGATGCTGCTGCGATAGAGACGGGCGAGGTCGGCATCGCGCACGGCCCGCGCCCGCGTCTCGATGATGCGGGCGATCGTTTCGTTGCGCAGGCTCAGCAGCTCGGCCGCGGACATGTCGCGCATCGCGGCCATCTGGCGCCGCATCGGCAGCTGGCGACTGCCGGCGAAGATCGGCAGCGTGATACCCACCATGAGGCTGACCATATTGTCGTAGGCGGGCCGCGCCTGATAGGCGACCCCGACCTGCAGGTCGGGATAGAGCTCGCGTCGCGCTCCGGAAAGGGCGGCGTCCGCGGCCGAGACGCGCTCGGCGCCGGCGCGGAGTGCGGGGCGATGGGTGAGGGCGAGGGCGATCAGCGAATCGGCCGGCGGTGGCTCCGCGCCCGGCTCAGGCAATTCCACGGCCGGGATGGGGACGCCCGCCTCGCGACCCAGCAGGGCGTTGAGCCTCGCCGCCATGGCGACACGTTCCTGCTCCATGCGGGTGATCTCCTCGCCCATACGTGCGACCTCCACCTGGGCCCGCAGCACATCCTGCTGCACCGCGTCGCCCACGGCGTACATCGTCGTGCTGACCTGGAGGAAGTCGCGCAGCAGGCCCTGGGTGCGGCGCATCACGTCGAGCGAGCGGTCTGCCGCGCCCACCTCGAAGTAGGCCATGCGGACCTGGGCGGCGAGCATGAGGGCCTGGTCCTCGGCGTCCGCGCGCGCTGCGTCGGCGGTATGCGCTGCCGCGCGGCGCGCGCTCCCGAGCTTCCCGGGCCACGGCAGCATCTGCATCAGCTGGACCTGGTTCATCGTCATCGGGTCCATCGTGGACCCGAACTGCGAGACCATCCGGTTCATGAGGCCGAACTGGAGTTGCGGGTCGGGCAGGGTTCCCGCCGGCCCCACGCGCTGCGTGGCTGCATCGGCCGCGAAGCGGGAAGCCCGCAGCATCGGATTCGCCGTCAGGGCGAGGCTCGTCGCCGCGGCCAGAGTGAGGGTGTCCGGTGTGACGATCTGTGCCGCCAGCCGCGATGACAGCAGTGGCAAGGCGAGCCCCGTGACCGCCCTCACCGCTCGCATTAGGGAGCGCATCAGCGTGCCTGCCCCGCTGGGCGTGCCAGCCGATTGTACGACGCGCCGAGCACCGCCCCCCCGATCGCGCCGACGGCCGCGCCCTCTGCGATCCCGACGAGCCATCCAAGGACCGAAGGCCCGGAGCCGTAATAGAGGTCCATCCATAGATCGGAGAGGCCCAGCACGGCGTACAGTCCGAAGCACACGGCCGTGACGACGGCGCCCATGATTGCGCCGGCGAGCGCCAGCGCGCGAGTGTCCAGTATCGCTTTCATTGATCCTCCTCGTCTCACGATCCTGCACGGAGACAAGCCGATGGTCAGGGCTGCAGACAACCCGCAGCCCGCACGCGGTCGCCGTCAGGCGACGAGGATCAGCGGTTGGGAGGAGGTGTCGGTGGAGCGGAGCGGGGGCCGGTC
>DATDED010000338.1:0-8537 GCA_036523455.1 Gemmatimonadales bacterium | reverse complement strand
CGCAACAGTGCTCGTACCGCACGGCTCACACAGGCTGCCTGGCCTCGCGGTTCGCCACAAGAATCGGCGACGGTATCACTGGTGATGGCTCCAACCCTTTAAGGAAGGTGAACCACTTGTGTCCGGCGGAGTGTGCTTTCAGCAAATCGAGCAGCGGCTGCGATGGTTCTCCGTACACGGTCATGAAATGATTGTCAGCGTACTCCTTGAACAGCTTTGTCCGAGCTTCGAGGATATGGCTGTTGTGCTCGATCAGGCCGTCCGGGCCAGTGTATGCCTCACGAACCTCGCACTCAGTGCCATCGCTACTCACGAACCAGTCGTAGCGCAGCGTTCGTGTGTCCCTCTCCTTCGTGATCCGGATGCACTCAGCCGCCTGCTTCTTGAAGCCCTCGAGGCAGCCCGGGCGCACCGTCATGTGCGCGCTGATCTCCAAGTAGCCCATAGCTCCTCCCCTATCTCTGGTGGACATCGTCGCGTGAACTGCGCAGCCGAGAAGCCGTAACCGATTCAGCGTCCATGGGCCGCGTGCGCTTCGGCTTGGTGCACGGCCCCGCAGATCGTCTCGACGTCCTGGGGCGAGAGCCGCGTCGTGGGATACAGCATCGTATAGGCGCTCCCGGGCATCTTGCCGCTCGACGCGTCCTGGCACGACGCGACCAGCAGCGCCTGCTGCCGCTCCGGCGGATACGCGGCCCACTCCGAGTAGTTGACCGCCTTGCGCCCTTGCTTCACGCCGTACGCCATGAGCCAGGACACCGGCGCGATGTTGGTGTACCAGGGCCACACGGTCGCATTCGAATGACATTGGCCGCACGCGCGATCCAGGACGGCGCCGGGTCCGCCGGCCGTCCCCATGCGGGCCTGCAGCGTGCGGCTGGCATCAATCGGCGGGTTCGCGCGCTCGGGGCGAACGAGTTGAGCGGCGGCGAAGACGAGGACGAGGATAACGGCGGCCTGCTTCAGTCGTCTGCTCATAGCTCCTCCTGGGGTCGCTGGAATCCGGGAGGCTGCGTCGGTCCGTCTCCGGATCCGGCCGCGCGGGAACGACTCGCACCGCAACTGGAATTGTGGTGCGTTTCGTTAAAACAACATGAAAGCTGTGTGAGGAGTGAAGACGCGGGGGGACGGACTGGGGTTGGAATCCTGCCTCTGTGGGTCCGGCTATAAGATGAACAGGTTCCAGGTTCGATTCCGGGTCGGCTCGCAAGGGGTCGTGCCGTGAAGCTCGGTTTATCCTGCGCGGTAATGTCGAGGACGACGCCCCCTTTACGGCTCCAGCTCCGCCGTCGCCACCGGATCGACCGGGATGACCCGGTAATCGCCGTCCGCCGCCAGCATCGTGGCCGCGTGCTCACCCTCCTCGTACGTCTCGAACGGGCCGAACACACGCATGCCGCGCTGGCGGATCCCGGAGTCGCGGCCCCTCTCGCCGTCCTCTGCCTCGCTCTCCACTTCTTCAGGGTCCACCCACACCATGCTCGCCGGGTAAGCGCAGGGTGAACCAAGCAGGTTCGGCGCGAGGCGCGAGGTCGAGACGTCAGTCACCAAGACGAACATGCATCCCCCTTTTCGTCATGCTTCGCGAAGGAGCTTCTCCGGCTGCGCCGGATCTGGTCTGTCCGTCGGCCGAGGGGGATAGGTCTGCGTATTCCACGAGAGCCGCACGAGCACCCCGACGAAGAGCGCCAGAACCCCGATCCCGGCAGCCGACGCGAGGAATCCCACCGCCTGCTTCATCATCCCGCCACCTCTTGTTCTGGGCGCTCAATGGGTGTGCCTGTAAAGCACTACCTGCGCCATGCAAGTAACGTGGCGGGCGGGATTTCCCGGTTTTGGTACCAAAAACGTGACCCCGACCAGGGCCAGGGTCGTAATCTCCATCACCGCCAGGCCAGCCCGGCTCCGCGGTGTGGCTCGATCGCGTCAGTGAGCCAGCGCGCCTTCTCAGGGCCGAAGGATCTTCCCGCCGTCGCCGCGCATCCGGTCGAGCAACGCCTCCATCCCGTCGAAGTACAGGATCTCGCAGGGCCGGTAGCCGACCACCCAGCACTCGTAGTCCGCCGCGACGTGGAAGAAATCCCCGGGCGTGAGGTCGATGTCGACCCCTCCGGGCCCCCGGATCTTCGCCCGGCCCGACAGGACGACGCCGGTCTGCTCCCCGGGCCCGGCCCCCACCCGGCGGGGTGGCACGAGGGTGTTGGACAACCGCCACCCCGGCGCGTAACTGCCCTTGCCTACCAGTCGTCCGCCGATGGTGACCAGCTCGAGACGACCCTGGTCGAGCACCAGGACCGATTCGGGCGCGTCGAAGCGCTTCACCGTGATCGCGGGGTCGGTTTGCGGGTGACGGGGTGCGGCAGTCGAACGATCAACGCTCATGCGGCCTCCCTGCGGCATCGGCGGAAGACCGAGGCTCCGGGAGCGTGCCGATGCCGTGCCGCGCCGGGCGGAGGGGGACCCGCGCTCGGATCCCTATAAGTGGACTACACCCGGAGCCGGCGAATGGTCACACCAGTGGTCTTTGCGGCGCGCCGACAAGTGGCCTTGCCGGCCGGTCTCGGGCGTATACAATACGGGTGTTCACGCCCGATCCATTCACTCAACCAAGGAGGTGATCCATTGTCTAGTCCCAGTGGCTTGCGCAACCTGGTATGGGCAAGCGATCGCCTGATCGGTAGCTGATCCAGGACCGAACCGCGATCTGCGCCTCAGGTCGAGCGCCCATGGCGATCGCACCGGGTTGCGCAGACAAATGAGCCGCGTCGTCGACCGTTCGGTGTCGGCGGCGCGGCTCTGTTTCTCGATCTCGCGTCAGGCGCAGCCGCAGGCGACTCCGGACCCGGCCTCGGGCCTCTGTCCGGCATCCTCACCCCGCGTCACCGGATGGCCATCCCGCAACCAGAAGTCGAGACCCCCCAGCAGCTCCTTCACCCGAAACCCGAGCGCGGCGAGCCGGTACGCCCCTTTGGTCGACGCGTTGCACCCGATGCCGTCGCAATAAACGACGTAGGTCCTGCGGGGATCGAGGTCCCGCGTCGTCTCCGGAGACATCTCGCGGTGCGGGAGGCTGATGGCGCCCGGGATGTGCCCCCGGGCGTACGCCGCGCGGGAGCGGGCGTCCACGACGACGATATCGGCGATCCCGTGCTTCAGGTCCTCAGCCACATCCCAGGCATCGGTATGGAAGGCGAGCTTCGCCGCCATGAAATCACGACTCGCCGCGGGAGCGGGCGCGGGGGATTCGAGCACGAGCGAGCGGGTCTCGTCCATGGGCGACTCCTGATCGAGAGGGAAGTGCATCGTCATCGGCTGCGTACCCGATCCAGTACGAACCGGATCGCGTCGACCACGAGCTGCGGCTCCGCGTCCTGGATCGCATGCCCGCTGCGCGAGGTCACAATGTGGATCGCGTTGCGCGAGCGGCGGAACCACTCGTCGTGCATCGCCCGCCACGCTTCGTGGCCCCGGGTGGTCTGGTTCACGATGCTGGGGCTGTCAGGCACCTGCATGCTGGTGAGCACCGCCAGGGGAATGTCGGGCAGGGGGCTCAGGCCTTCGATTCCTGCCGCGGCCTGAATACGCATGGACTCCCGGATCTCGGCGGCCTCCGCACCGGGCTGCAGCGTGCCGAGCAGGGAGTCGAAGAATGCGCGAAACGCGGCGGGATAGGTGCTGTCGAGCATGCCCCACCGGTTGACCTGCTGCTCGTGGCTGCCGTCCACAAGGACCAGCCCGGCCACGTCGGCGGGATAGAGCGACGTGTACAGACGAACCAGGATGCCGCCGTAGGACCGCCCGACCAGCACGTAGGGCGGTGGGATCCGCAGCCGAGCGAGCAGTGCATGCAGCTCGGCCGCCGCGCGGCGTACGGTGTGCTCCTCCGGCCCCGGATCGGAGCGGCCGATGCCGGATCGGGAGTAGGCCACGACGGTCGTGAATTCGGCGACCGCCGGCCATACCCGGTCCCAGTCGCTCAGGGGATCGCCCAGACCGGCCTCGAAGACGACTGCCGGGGCTCCCGCGCCGGTACGCACGACGTCGAGTCGAATCCCCCCGATGTCCACCAACTGCGGGGTCTGGCCCGCCTGGCCCGCCAAGGTCGGCGGCGCTGCGGCGATCAGGAGGAGGAGCAGTTTCTTGACCGACATGGGCGGCGCCTCGCGACCAGGGTTGTGCGACCGTCTCCTGCTAGCCTAGCACGCCGGCTGGCATTATCAATTAGTCCATTATGGAACAAGGAATAAGTCCAATCGCGGCGCGCGGCCGGCGCACGCCCGTCTGGTTCGCGTTGTTCCAGTCGCACGCCGGTCCAGCGCGCTCGTTGCGGGACCGGATCTGCGCCGCCGTCCGGGAAGCCGTGCAATCCGGACACGTAGGCCACGGCGAACGGCTGCCCGCGTCCCGGATCATGGCGCGGGATCTCAAGGTCTCCCGCATCACGGTCGAGGCCGCCTACGCCCAGCTCGAGGCCGAGGGCTACCTGCGGCGGCGCGTGGGCGATGGCACGTTCGTGAACGTGGACGTCGGTCCCCATCCACCCGCGGCAAAGCCGGTGGCCCGACGCCGGCAGGAAGCCGCCTCGTGGTCTGTCCGCGGCGGGCGCATCGTGCGCGGCGGCGGGTGCATCGACCCCATGAGCGCGATGGCCTTCTCCGCCGGCTTTCCAGACCTCACCGAGTTTCCGCTCGACACCTGGCGGCGCCTGACTGGGCGCCGGCTGCGGGGGGCTCGTGCGGCGCTGGGCTACGGCGATCCGGCCGGCGAACCGGCGCTGCGGGCGGCCATCGCGCGCTATCTTGCGCAATCCCGCGGCGTGCACTGCAGCCCCGAGCAGGTGCTCGTGCTCACCAGCTCGCAGCAGGCGCTCAATCTCGCGGCCACGCTGCTCACCGATCCGGGCGACATCGTGTGGCTCGAGGAGCCCGGGTATCGCGGCGCACAGACGGCACTGGCGGCGATGGGGGCGAGACTCACGCCGCTCCCGGTCGATCGGGAGGGGATGATCCTGCGCGCGCCGCGGGACGGCGCCGCACCCCGGCTGATCTACGTCACGCCGTCGCACCAGTATCCCACCGGGGTGACGCTCTCGTTGCCGCGGCGCCTCGCGCTGATCGAGTACGCGCATGGTCACGGCGCGTGGATCGTCGAAGACGACTACGACAGCGAATTCCAGTACGACGCGAGCCCGCTCCCCGCGATGCAGGGGCTGGATGCGCACGACCGGGTCATCTACCTCGGGACCTTCACGAAGGTGCTGTTTCCCGGGCTCCGCCTGGCCTACCTCGTCCTCCCCCCCGCGCTCGTGAGCGGGTTCGTCACGGCGCGCTCGGCGCACGACGGACATTCGGCGCGTCTCTCCCAGCTCGTGACGGCCGACTTCATGGAGGAAGGGCATTTCGCGGCCCACGTGCGCCGCATGCGCAGGCTCTATCAGCAGCGCCGGGACCTGCTGCTCGACGAGATCGGCCGCCACATCGGCGATTGGTGCCGCCCGACCGGCACGGGGGCCGGACTCCAGTTCACGGTGACGCTGCCCCGCGGGCGCGAGGCCGCGCTGACGCGCGCCGCGGCGCAGGTGGGGGTAGAGACGCCCGGTCTCTCGGGGCGGTTTCTGTCGCGGCCACGCCTGGACGGGTGGATGCTGGGCTTCGCTGCGTTACCGGAGGCCGCGATCGTCGAGGGGGTCCGCCGGCTGGCTCAGGTGCGAGTCGCTCACCGGCCCTGAAGAAGGTCCCGCTACTCCGATCGGAGTGCGATCGAGGGATCGATCCGCACCGCCCGCCAGGCGGGGATGCCGCTGGCGAGCGCCGCCACGAAGGCGAGCAACAGCACGACACCGAGGTAGGTGACCGGGTCGAGGCGCGACACGCCGAACAGCAGCGTGATCAGGGCGCGGCTGGCGATCACCGCGCCCACGAGGCCCAGCGCGATCCCGAGCCCCGTGAGCGTCATCGCGCGGCGTACCACCAGGCCCAGGATCTCGGCCCGGGAGGCGCCCAGCGCCGATCGGACCCCGATCTCCCGCGTCCGCTCGGCGACGCTCCCCGACAGCACCCCATAGATGCCGGCGGCCGCGAGCACCAGCGCCGCGAGCGCGAACGCCTCGAACAGGATCAGCGCGAAGCGCCGCTCGGCCGCCGAAGCCGCGAGCAGGTGGTCCATCGTGGCGACGCGCACGACCGGCTGGTCCTTGTCCACCGACCACACGGCTTCCCGCACCGCCGGCGCGAGGGCGGCGACGTCGCCGCGCGTGCGAGCCACGATCGACATCACCCGATCGGCGAACGGCCATTGGGACGCAGGGATGTAGACTGCGTCCGACTCGTTCAGGGCGAGCGACATCTGTTTCACGTCGCCGACCACGCCGACGATAGTGTACGGTCCGGCCGGACCGACGCGCAGGCGCTGGCCAATAGGGTCCGTTCCCTGGAACCGGCTGTGAGCCAGCGACTCGCTGATCAGCGCGACGAGGGGAGCATCCGGGTGGTCGCCTTCCCGGAGTGGGCGGCCGGACCGGAGCGGGATGTGCATCGCCTCGATGTACCCGGGACTCACGGCATACCGAAACACACCGTACGTCTCGGCGCGCTGGGTCGGGCTCGCCTCGAACGCCGCGCCGTACTCGTCCAGGTCTCCGCTCAGGGGAAGCTGGCTGGTGAGCGCAGCAGCAGTGACCCCCGGGACGCGCCGGACGGCCTCGAGCGTCCGCTCGAAGAAGCGCAACGCGGCGCTATCCTGGTCGAACCGGTGAGCGACGGTCTGCACCTGCATCGTGAGCAGTCCGGGCGAGTCGAAGCCCACGGGAACCGCGAACAGGCGCTGGAGACTCCGCAGCAGCAGTCCCGAGCCGACCAGCAGCACGAGCGCGAGCGCGACTTCCGCGATGACGAGCGCGCTGGGGATGCGCCGGTGCGCGCCGGCGGTCCTCCTGGTGCCGTGCTGGAGATCTCCGTGGGGATCCTGGTGCGCGGCCTGCAGCGCCGGGACCACCCCGAATGCCAGGCCGATCATGGTGGTGATGCCCAGTCCGAACGCGAACACGGTGCCGTTGACCCCGATGGCGCCGAGGCGCGGCAGATCCGGCGGACCGAGCGCCTGGAGCGCGCGCACGCCAAGCAGCGCGGCGGCCATGCCGATCGCGCCGCCGACCGCGGCGAGGACGAGACTCTCGGTCAGGAGCTGCCGGATCAGGCGGCCCTGCCGGGCGCCGAGGGCGGCGCGCAGCGCGAACTCCGGGCGCCGCAGCACGCCGCGAGCGAGGAGCAGGTTCGTCACGTTCACGCAGGCGATCACGAGCACCAACGACACGGCGCCGAGCAGGGCGAGGAGCGCCGGCTTCACCCCGCGTGTGAGCTCGGCGCGCAGCGAGGCCACGGCGAACCGGGCATTGGGATCATACGTCTCCGGATGGAGCGTCTCCACCACCGAGCGCCCGAGCGCGTTGATCTCCGACGTCGCCTGATCGATGCTGACCCCCGGCTGCAGCCGCCCCACGGTACGGAGGTGATGGCCCCACTCTCGTCCCTGGGCGGGGAGCGACGCATCGTACTGCAGGAGCGCCCACACATCGGCCGCCGGCGCCAGGACGTTCTCGAAGCCGCGCGGCATGACGCCGACGACGGTGTATAGGTTGTCGTCGAGCCTGATCTGGCGTCCGACGATTCCGCGGTCCCCGGCGAAGCGGCGACGCCACAGAACGTCGCTCAGGACGACGACGTTCGGACCGTTCCGCCGATCGTCGGACGGATCGAAGTCCCGTCCCACGGCTGGCGCAACGCCCAGCACCTGGAAGTAGCTCGCGCTGACGCGTTGCCCCTCCAATCGCTCCGGCTGATCCGCTCCGGTCATGGTCGGCTGCCACGGCTTGAACACGGCGATCGCTGCGAAGGAGCGCGAACGCTCGACGAACGCGCGGTACATGCCGAACGTCCCGCCGGTGCGGCCACTGCTGTTCGTGACCTCCAGGATGGCGGCGATCCGGCCGGCGTGTGGGTAGGGCAGCGACTTGAACAGGATCGGGTTCACCGCGCTGAAGATCGCGGTCGTCGCGCCCAGCCCCAGTGCCAGCGTCAGGACGGTGACGCCCGTGAAGCCGGGCGCCTGGCGCAGACGGCGGATGGCGTAGCGCAGGTCGGTCAGCACGGACTCGAGCAGATTCTCCCAGCCGTACTCGCGGACCTGCTCCCGGGCGGCCGTGACGTTGCCGAGCTCCAGCCGCGCCGCGCGTACGGCCGCATCACGGGGAAGTCCCCGGGCCAGGTGGGCCGCGGTCGCGTGCGCGAGGTAGTCGGCAACCTCGTCGGTCACGTCCTGGTCGGTGGCCGCGCGGCTGGTGAGCGCGCGCAGGCCGCGGGTCATCTGGCGCCACAGCGACATGCGCCTAGCCCTCGGCGTTCAGGAGCCGCGCGATGGCGCCTGCCCGACGCGCCCAGTCGGCGGTTTCGACGTCGAGCTGTTTCCTCCCGGCGCGCGTGAGGGAATAGAACTTGGCGCGGCGCGCGTTCTCGGTCTGGCGCCACTCGGCATCGAGCCAG
>DATDED010000337.1:0-2266 GCA_036523455.1 Gemmatimonadales bacterium | reverse complement strand
GGCCGACGGGGGCACCCTGCTGTTGGACGAGATCGGCGAGATGCCCCTGGCGCTGCAGACGAAGCTGCTGCGCGTGCTGCAGGAAGGCGAGATCCGCCGCGTCGGCGACCACCGCACGCGCCGGGTGAACGTGCGGGTGCTCGCGGCCACGGCGCGGTCGCTCCCGGCCGAAGTCGCCGCGGGCCGCTTCCGCGAGGACCTCTACTACCGGCTGAACGTGGTCACCATCCACCTGCCGCCGCTGGCCCAACGATCGGAAGACATCGAGCCCCTGGCGCGGCATTTCGCCGCGCGACTCTCCGGGCGCCTGCAGCGCCGTATCGAATTCAGCCCCGCCGCCCTCGCCTGGCTCACGGGGCAGCCCTGGCCGGGGAACGTGCGCGAGCTGGAGCATGCCATCGAGCGGGCGGCGGTGCTCGCCGATCACGATGTGCTCGAGCCGGCCGACCTGCGTCAGGACGGCGGAGCATCGCCCGCCCGCCGCCCGACGCCGGGTGCGACGCTGCGGGAGGCGGCCGAGCGCGCCGAGCGGGAGGCGATAGTGGACGCGCTGCAGGCGGTCGGCGGCAATCGCCGGGAGGCCGCGCGCCGCCTCGGCGTCAGCCTGCGCACTCTGTTCTACAAGGTGCGGCGCTATCGCATTGAGTAGTGCAGTTTCCTGCAGTCGCGCAGCGAATTGCGCGAGTTGCATCCCGGGTCTGGATTTGCAACCTTGTGTCATTCAATACGATAGCTTCAGGCACGGATTCTGTACTGGGACCTCGCGGACCGAGGAGGGTCGCCGATGCGTCAGCACATGAAAACCGCCGGTTTCACGCTCATGGAGATGATGATCGTGCTCGTGGTCATCGGCGTGGTCGTGGCCTTTGCGGCGCCCAAGATCGACGTCACGAAGTTCCGGGTGGAGTCGAGCATGCAAGGGGTGGGTATGACGATGCTCGCGGTCGAGCGGCAGGCGATCACCCAGCAACACGACGAGATCGTGATGTTCGACGTCGCCAAGAACCTCATCCGCATTCACGAGGACGCCAACAACAACGGCGCCATCGACGCGGGCGAGCGGGTGCATGGCGTGCCGCTGGGGGAGGGCATCGTCTTCGGCCGGGCGACGGCGCCGGCCCGGCCCATGGGGCCGGGGCCGGTGACGTTCACCAAGGTCGCGGGCGGCTTGCCCGCGGTGGTATTCCACCGGGACGGCAGCGCGAGCGAGGCCGGCGGCTTCTACCTCACCTCGACCCGGGCGGCGACGGCGGGCACGCACCTCGACGACACGCGCTCCGTCGAGCTGGAGCGCGCGACGGGGCGGGCCTCCTGGTACAAGTTCGGACCGCCGTCCACCTGGCGGAGGGCCTTCTGACATGAACGGGCAACGCGGCTTCACGCTCATCGAGGTCATCCTGGCGCTCACGATCCTGCTGGTCGTGATGATGATGTTGGCCAGGACGACGGGGCAGACGGTGCACACGGCGGCGACGAGCACCAGCCAGCAGGCGGCGATCGAGCTGGCGATGGACCGGGTGGAGCAGGTCCGGACCAACCCGAACTACGACGCCCTCGAAGCGACCTACGTGGCGACCGAGACCGGATTCCCGACGCTGCCCGGGTTCACCCGCGTGACGAGAATCGTCCGCACCGGCGGGGTCGGGCAACCGAACGACTACAAGAAGGTCACGGTGACCGTGACCGGCCCGGGCGTCGCCCCGGCCGTCTCCCGGTCCGTGACGGTGGCGGCGCCATGACGACGCAACGGCGACGCGATGAGCGCGGCTTGACCCTCATGGAGATGATGATCGCGCTCGTGGTGTTTTCCTTCGTGATGGCCGCCGCGCTGGCGTTCCTGCGCACCCAGGGGCGGAGCTTCTCGCTCGGCAGCCAGCGCGTGACCATGCTGCAGAATTCCCGCTTCGCGCTGGACGAGTTGGAGAAGGATCTGCGCACGGCCGGAGCGGGAGCGCCCGACATTCAGCCGCCGCTGATCTACATCGGGCCGTCGGTGATCGCGTTCAACGCGAACTACCTCACCAACACGCCCGGCGACGTGTTCGCCGTCTACTACAACCCGGATGCGCCTGTCGGGAGCACGGACGCCGTCCAAAAGAGCGGCGCGTTCACGATTCCGTCGACGGCGGTCGTGTATCCGGACACGGACTACCTGGACGGCGCGTTCAATAGCGCCGCCGAGACGATCACCTTCTATTTCGCCCTCGATCCCACGACGACCCGGGCCGACGACTATGTGCTGTACCGCCAGATCAACAACCTGGCT
>DATDED010000336.1:0-4235 GCA_036523455.1 Gemmatimonadales bacterium | reverse complement strand
CGGCGTTGCGACGCTCACGGAAACGGGCCTGGCGGTGGGAACCCCCGCATACATGAGTCCCGAACAGGCGAGTGCCAGCAAGGACATCGACGCCCGCAGCGATATCTACTCGCTCGGCTGTGTGCTGTACGAGATGCTGAGTGGCGAGGCGCCGTACCTCGGGAACACGCCGCAAGCGATCGTCGCGAAGAAGCTGACGGAGCCAGCGCCCCGCGTGTCGCTCGTGCGGGACACGGTGCCGCCTGCGGTCGTGAAGGCGTTGACCAAGGCGCTGTCGCGCACCCCGGCGGATCGCTTCGCCACAGCGGAGCGGTTCGCCGCAGCGCTGTTTGCGGAATCGAAGGAGGCGGCGCTTGGCCGCAGGCCGTGGCTGGTCGCGGCGGGCGTGATCGCCGTACTCCTGGTGGCCGCCGGGTTCCTGGTGCTCCGCCGCGGCGCAGGCGGCGGCGTGACCCGATGCGCCGCAGGCGGCACGCCGGCGCTCGCCGTGCTGCCGTTCGACGTGGGCGGCGACACGGCCAACACGTACTTCGCCGACGGGCTCACCGACGAGCTGGCCGGTGCGCTGGGGAAAGTGCCGGGGCTCCGGGTGACGGGCCGCACGTCGTCCTACGCCTTCAAGGGGCAGTCGCTCGACGCCCAGACCATGGGCCGGCGCCTCGGGGTGACGTACCTCGTGGAGGCGAGCGTGCGGCGGGCGGGCTCGCTCGTGCGCGTCCAGGCCCAGCTCGTGTGCGCGGCCGACGGATTCGTGCTCTGGTCGGCGCCGTACGAGCGCGAAGTGCGGGATGTCTTCGGCGTGCAGGACTCGGTCACCGCGGCGATCGTCAGTGAGCTGCGCCTCCAGCTCACCGGTATCACCCTCGCGGTGACGCGGGCGGGCCGGACGAACAACCCGGAAGCGCACGACCTGTACCTGCGGGGGCGCGAGCATCTCATGCAGGGCAGCGAGGTGGGCATCCGCCGCGCCATGGAGATGTTCGGCCGCGCCATCGAGCTGGATTCGACCTACGCCGACGCGTACGCCGCGCTCGGCAACGCGTGGTTCTATCTCTCCGACGCCTATGTCGCACCGCTCGAGGGATACCCGCATGCGAAAGAGGCAGCCGCCCGGGCGCTCCGGCTCGACAGCTCCTCCGCGGAAGCCCGCGCCCTGTTCGGCTTCGCGTCGGGCCTGATCGACTGGGACTTCGCGCTCATCGAGCGCGAACTCCGGCAAGCGGTGCAGTTGGCTCCCAGATCGGTGGATGTCGGGCTGCTCTTCGCGGGCACCGCGTGTGTCATCCCGAGGTTGCAAGCCGAGGGGCTGGCCGTCGCCGAGCGGCTGGAGTCGCTGGACCCGTATTCGCCGGTCGTCGCGTTTTCGCACGCCTGGTGCCTCTACCTCATGCGACGGTACGATGAGACGATCGCGCAGTATCGCCGCGTGCTCGCCCTGGATTCCACGTTCGTGTACATCGACGTGTTGGACGCGGCCGCCTGGCGCGAGAAGGGGGAGCTGGATTCGTCCGTTGCAGCGTATCACCGGACGCAGCGGGCGCTGGGAGGCATGCCGCTCCCGGGCCTTGCGGTCACGCTGGCACGGGCGGGGCGTATCGCCGAGGCTCGGCAAGAGTTCAGGCGCCTGATGGACCTTACCAAGGGACAGTATGTGATGGCGCTGTACCAGGCCTGGGTGTATGCCGCGCTGGGCGACCGCGACTCAGCCTTCGCGGCACTCGATCGGTCGCTGCGCAACCACGAATCGGGCTTGTTGGGCCTGACTACCTTCCCAGAATTGGCGCCCCTCCGCGACGACCCGCGATGGGCGGCGCTCGTGCGGCGCGTCTACCGCGACTGGTCACCGCAATGAGTGACAGCGCGACCGGCCGGTTCAAGTTGTGCCGGTTCGCTCCTAGCTTAGCGCTCCCTTAACTGTGGCCCTCGCGGTTGACGAGACCGCCTTACACTACCGTCAGTTGATAAAGCCTTCGGCACGTGGCCGGGCCAGAAAAAACGTCATTGCTGTGTGACGCCTAGCCTCCGCCTACGGGGATCCCGCCGGAATAAAACGGCGTTGCTATGCGCCCCCCTGCCTACGTTGGCACAAATCGGCGACAACGACCCGTGGGGACCGTTTATGTTGCGCCGATATTGTGTAGGGGACGTTGCCCGGTTGCACTGCGGATACTTCGCTGGCTGCGTCTATGTGCCCACAACTATACACACCCCCACAAGGGGTAACCGCGTCGCAAAAACCTGCGGTTGAGTGTTTGCCGGATGTTTGCCGGTGGAAGATTTTCCGTGTTACCCCGTGCGACGCCGTGGAGCACGAAGGGGCACCGTGTTGTAACGGTGCCCCTTAGCGGTGGGCGGTTGCAAACCAGGTGCTCTCCCAGCTGAGCTACCGCCCCTCGGCTACAAATTAGCAGGGAATGAGGAGATAGGGGCGAGACGGCGAGTAGACGGCGAGTAGACGGCGAGACGCAGAGCCGCCGAGTGGTGGTGAGGGGTCAGGGACGAGGTGGTTGCCTGTCCTGGCTCCTCGCCCCTTGCGACCACTGGGCGGGTCTGCGTCTCGGCGTCTACCTCAGCGTCTCGTTTCTCACCGTCTACTACCGCGGCGGAATCGTCTGCACCACCCTCCCCGCCCGGTCCACCACCAGGATCGGCATGCGGAGGATGTCGTTCCCCAGGTTCAACCTCGTCCCCGGCGCGGCTGGCGCCGCGGCCGCTGCAGCCGCGGGCACCGTGTAACTGTCCGACGCCGCGTAGTTCACCAGGTACCCGAGGTCTCCCATCGACGCCGTGGACACCACGGACAGCGGGTTCGTCCCGGTGTCGATGAAGCCGGTCATCAGCTCGTTGTTGAAGACGAGCTCGCGCCAGTGTGAGTCTTGCGTCCCGGAACCGCACGCGCTGGCTGGAATACCGACGCAGTTCTCGACCGGCACTTTCGAACCGGAGGGAAAGGTCTGGCCTCCCACTCGATCGAATGCCCCCAGCGCCTGCGGGCCGATGAAATGGGAATCGCTCGTCCCGCCGCCCACCAGCAGATTCCCCCAGATCGTCCCGTAGCCCAGCACGTGCCCCATCTCGTGCTCGATCACCAGCGCAAAGCGGCCCGAAGCCTCCAGTCCCGCCACGTCCGCCGTGTCGAACTCCATCACGCCCACCAACGGCAACTGACTCCCCACGCGTACCAGGCACGGTCCGGCCTGTCCCAGGATCTTGCCGGGCCCATCGATCGAATCGAGAATCGCGAAGATGACGACATCATCCACAGTCCCACTCACGGTGGGACCGCACGAACGGTTCGGGCTGTTGAACGTCACGTCGGGCACATCGCCGAAGATCAGCGACTCCCACTTGGTCGCCGCCGCAGCGAACACCGCCTGGCGCGCCGGAGTCGTCGCCACCGGAAACCGCACGTCGATGTGATACGCGGCCACCGCGCCCGTCGCCGTGAACGTCACGGGGTTGCCGAGTACCATGCCCGCGTTCTGGACCGTGGCGGTGAGCGCGTTGGCGCCGAGGGTGAGGCTCCAACTCCCGACCCGGGCGACGCCGTTCGCATCGGTCACCGTGGAGCCACCCTGGATGCTCCCGCCGCCCTGGATGACGGCGAACGTCACTCCCTTCCCCGCGATCGGAGCACCGTTCCCGTCACGCACCACCACCGCGGGCGGTTGGTTCACGGCGAATCCCGTGAGCCCCGTCTGGCCATCGCCCGCGAACGCCGCCACGCTCGACAGCGAGCCCGCCGCGACCGCCGTGGCCGCGAAGCTCGCGGGATTCCCGCTGATCCCTGCGCCCACCACCGCCGCGTTGATCGCGTTGGTCCCGGTCCCGGTGCCGAGTGTCCAGACGGTGGCCGCGTGTCCCTGCCCGTCGGTCGTCGCCACCGCGGGCACCACGCTCCCTCCTCCCTGCGTCACCGTGAACGCCACCGCGACGCCCGCGATCGGATGGGCGAACGAATCGTTGACCTGGACCACGATGGCGGTGGGCAGCGTGCCGGACGCCGTGTCCACCTGTTGATCGCCGGCCACCTTCACGACCTGCGCGGGGACCTGCACGACCGACACGGTGACGCTGTCCTTGAGCGGCGTCGAGGAGCCCTGCGCGCTCGCGTAGACCTTGGTCGTCCCCACGCCCAGCGCGCTCACGTGTCCCGTCGCATCGACGCTCGCCACCGAGCCGTTCCCAGTGCTCCACTCCACACTCGGACTGCGGATCGTGTCGCCACGCTGGTC
>DATDED010000335.1:0-2264 GCA_036523455.1 Gemmatimonadales bacterium | reverse complement strand
GGAATGCACGGTGATCGTCCGCGCCGCGGTATCCAATGCGACAACGCCGCGGAACTCGCGCAGGTCGAGCTGCACCCCGTCGGGCGTCGCCGTCTGGCCGCCCATGCTGTAGCGGCCCCCGCCGATCGTCACAGGCCCCGGCGTGGCGGCCACCGCGCGCGCGATTTCCTCGACCGTATGGGGCGTGACGATGCGGCTCATGGTCACCGGGTACAATCCGGTCACCTCCGTGACGCGCACGCCGCTGTCCGGCAGCGCGGTGACGGGCACCGCCGGTGCCCGGCAGAAGCCAATCAGACTCAACACCGCGCCGTACAGCACGAGAATCGCGAAGGTCAGCCCGGCGTTGCGCAGCCAGCGCTGCACGCGCTTCCCCACGGTGCGCCGCGGCGTACCTTCAGGGGTTTCGACCTGCCTTCCCAGGAGGGACCGCAGCCATGTCATCGGATCGGACCTTGCGGTGGAGTGCCTTCGGGTTCGCGATCTTCTTCGGACTCGTGGTGGCGCTCGGGTACATCCCGGCGCTCAACGGCGACACCGGCCACGTCGCCATGACCGCCACCGGCGAGCACAAGATGCTCGGGCTCTACATGATCGGCACGGCCGACGACGTCACGCACGGCCTGACGGCGCTCGTGCTGCTCGTCGCGGCCCTCGTGTCGGCGCGCGCCAGCCGGCTCGGCCTGCTGGCGTTCGGCTGGTACTACGCCGTGGACGCCGCCATCTATCTGGTCACCGGCGTCATCCAGCACCGCCCGCTCCTCTCGAACGTGCTGTTGAACCTGCCGCACGTCGTCATCAGCGGGATCATGCTCGCGCTCGCCTATCGCGGCTGGAAAACCCTCCAGGCCGCCTGAGGTCCTCGCCGGTCTCAGCCGAAGAACCGATTCATGTCCGCCCCGGGGATGGCGCGGGCGAGGCCCGCGAATGTCCCCTGTTCGGCGATCTCCCGTGCCGCCGCGAGAAAACCGGTCCAGGCCGTCCGTGCCAATGAGCCGCCGACGCTGATGCGGCGCACCCCCAGCTGCGCCAGCTCGGCGACGGTGGTGTAGTCGCCGCCCACCACCACGTTGACCGGCTTGGGCGCGACCGCCCGCACGATCGCGGCGATATCGGCCGTGGCGCGCACCCCGGGGGCGAACAGACAGTCGGAGCCCGCTTCGGCGTAGGCGGTGAGCCGCCGGATGGTCTCGGTGAGGTTCGGCCGGCCCGCCACGAAACCCTCGGACCGGCCGGTGAGCAGGACGCCCGTGCCACTCTCGTCGATGGCGCGCCGGGCGGCGCGCACTCGTTCGAGGGCGAGGGGAAACTCGAACAGCGGATTCACTGGGTCGCCGGTCGAGTCCTCGATCGAGAGACCCGCGATCCCCGTGGCGGTCGCGGCGGCGACATTGGCGGCGACGTCCGCGGGGGCGACCGCGAACCCACCCTCGAAATCCGCGTTGACCGGCACGGTGACCGCCTCGGCGATCGACCGGTAGTGCGCCAGCGCCTGCTCCAGCGACACGTGGTTGTCCTGCCGGCCGAGCGACCAGGCGAAACCGGCGCTGGTGGTGGCGAGCGCCGGGAAACCGAGCTGCACGAGCAGGATCGCGCTGCCGCGGTCCCACGGGTTGGGGATCACGAAGCAGCCGGACTCGTGCAGCCGGCGGAAGACGCGGACGCGCTCGAGGGTGTGGGGGTCGGGAGTGGTGGCCATGTCGGGGACACCCCAAGTGGGTATTGTGATCGTCGCCCCAATCTATCGCCTTCCGCGAATGCCGATGAGTCGCTGGTCCTCGGTTGGGCTCCGCCATCCTTGCCGCTCCCTGACGTCCGCTGGCGTCACCCCTCGTCTTCCGCCGGGCGTGCGCGGAGGGTAGCGTGTTCATTCGACCTCAACGCGCTACGGAGCGACTCATGTTCGCACGCCGTCTCCTCTTCACCACCGGTCTGGCCACGCTTGGGGTGGCCGCCTGTGCGTGGCATCGCCCCGCATCCGCCGTGGCCACGACGGCAATGGACGATCACCTCATGGGGATGACGGCGGCCTCCATGGCCGCGCCGCAGATCATTCCGCGCGCCGAGACGCAGGGAACGGCGGGACTGCCGCCCAGCGCCAACACCGCGGCGGCGCGGCTCGCGGCCAGCCCGCGGCACGCGGAGTGGGTGAAGATCCCCTGGGGGCCCGGCGCGACCGACTCGCTGATGGCGTGGATCGTGTACCCGGTCACCTCGCGCCCCCGCACACCAGTGGTGGTGGTCGTACACGAGATCTTCGGGCT
>DATDED010000334.1:0-2358 GCA_036523455.1 Gemmatimonadales bacterium | reverse complement strand
GCCGCGTCGAGGGCGACTTCCTCATCGCCCCGCGACAACAGTACGCCGTCGCCGATCGCGCGACGCAGCTGGTGCAGGGCCTGGCGCAGGGCCACGCGGGCGCTCGGGGCGTCCTGCTCGGGCCAGAAGAGGGCGAGCAGTGAATCGCGGCGGTGGTAGCCGCGGGGCGCGGCCACGCCGAGGTACACGAGGAGGGCTGTCCGGCTGGGCTGCACCAGCAGGGAACGCAGTTCCGCGCCGGTGCCGTCGCGCAGATCGAGCGCGCCCAGCGTACGCAGTTCGATCACGGCCCCACCATGGCCGCGCGGTTCTGGATACGACGCCGTCACGGTCGGCTCACCCTCCCGTCACGCGGCGCACCGATACTGGAACCCACGGCGTCCGAGGATTCGCACAAGCTACCGGCCACGTCGGTCGGCGGCAAACCATCGTCTCCTGACGCCACGCACAAGAGCAAGAAGGTTGCCATGAACCCGATTTCAGGGAGGTGCCCCATGCGTGTCCACGGCCGCGCGGTAGCCGGTTCGGCGGTACTGGTGTTGACCCTCGCCTGCGAGCACCCCACCCGTGTCCCGAGCGAACCGGTGGCGCAGGTGCAGGCTCTCACGTCCACCGGCGTCGAGTGGTCCGAGCCCGTGAATCTCGGCCCGGTGGTCAATTCCGCCGCCAACGAGCAGAACCCCACGCTCTCCAGAGACCGCCTCGCGCTCTATTTCTCGTCGAATCGACCGGGGGGAGCCGGGCCGCTCGACATCTGGGTGTCGCGGCGGGGGTGCACCAATGCGGACGACCCTGCCTGCGCCTGGCACGCGCCCGTGATCCTGAGCTCCGTCATCAACGGACCGGGCGCCGATTTCGCGTCCAACCTCTCCATCGACGGGCACCTGCTCTTCTTCTCCAGCGTGCGCCCCGATGGCTTTGGCGGCGCGGACATCTACCTGTCGCACCGAGCCGATCCCAAGGACGATTTCGCCTGGGAGCCCGCGGTCCTCCTAGGTGCGGACGTAAACACGGCGACGAACGATAACGCGCCGATGTACCTCCAGAGCGTCGAAGATGGCTCGGCCAACCTCTATTTCAACAGAGGTCTCAACGCGCTCCAGCAAGCCGACATCTACGTCGCGGCGGTGCGGCGCGACGGAGTGACGCTCGGCCCGGCTGCGCCGGTGAACGAGCTCAACCTCCCGAATGTGAACGACGCCGCCGTCACGGTGTCGGTGAACGGGAGGGAGCTGATGTTCTGGTCGACCCGCGACGGGGGACTCGGCGGAGCCGACCTGTGGAAATCCACGCGGCAAACCGTCCATGAACTCTGGTCGCCACCGGTGAATCTCGGTGCTCCGCTCAACTCAGCGTCCGACGACGTCACGCCGACGCTTTCGTTCGATGGACGCACCCTGATTTTCGCTTCCAACCGGCCCGGCGGTTCGGGTGGCAACGACCTCTGGATGTCCACACGGACGCGGAATGGACATTGAAGGCGAACGGCGGGCCAGGGGGTGAGGTATGTCGAGAGGTGGGAGCGGGGACGGAGAGCGTGGTGGGCGCCGTCGTGGAGGTTCCCGCAGTCTCCCTCGCGCTCCCCGCAACCGCCTTCGAGGCGCCCGCTGCCACGGTCGTGGCAGCCCACTTCGCCCTCGCGGTGCTCGCCGCCACCTCCGTGGTCTCGGAACCCGCCGTCGCGGAGCACGCCATCTGCTTCGCGGTCTGTGACTCCGCCTTCGCGAGCCCGCCCGCCCCCTTCGCGCTCCTGAGTGCAACCTGCTTGGCCCGGGAAGCCACCTTCGCGGTCCTGGCACTCGACGGCGCGCTTCCGGCACCTGGTGTCGCGCGGTCCGGAGGCGGTACCGTGGTGTGCGAACGCGCCGTCGCGGCACGCAACGCCGGCGTGGCGCCCATCGACGTGGACACGGCGTTGCTGGATGCCGATGTGGCGTTGCTGGACGCCGATGTGGCGTTGCTGGACGCCGATGTGGCGCTGCCGGACGCCGACGTGGCGTTGCTGGACGCCGACGTGGCGCTGCTGGACGCCGACGTGGCGGCGCTCACACCCGACGTGGCGCTGCTGGCAGCCCAGTTCGCGTCGAGCGCCCCAGACGTGACGCTCCCGGCAGCCACCCTCGCGGCACGAAACGCGACCCTCGTGGTCCAGCCCGACAACTTTGTTGCCCACGACTGTCATGCCGCGCGTATGCGATCGTCCCTCACGGAGTGAGCAGGTCTCGCGGCGCCTCCGGTGTGAGGTGCAACTTGGCGACCATCTTGACGAGCTCGGCGAGCGAGCCAGCCTTCATTTTCCGCATCACCCTGCCGCGGTGGGCCTTCACCGTGATCTCGCTGATGCCGAGTTTGCCGCCG
>DATDED010000333.1:0-6404 GCA_036523455.1 Gemmatimonadales bacterium | reverse complement strand
GGTGGACCCCGAGGGCCGGCTGCTGGCGCAGGACATCGAAGTGATCATGGACGGGGGCGCCTACGTCACGCTCTCGCCGGTCGTGCTGTCGCGCGGCATCATCCACGCCGCTGGGCCCTACGCATGCGATCACGTGCGCATCGACGGCCGGGCCATGTTCACGAACGCGGTACCGTTCGGCGCGTTCCGCGGCTTCGGCGCGCCGCAGACGCACTTCGCCAACGAGCGCCACATGGACCGGGTCGCCGCTCGCCTGGGCCTCGATCCCGCTGAGCTGCGGCGCCGCAACCTGCTGCGCGACGGGCAGTCGACAGCGACCGGCCAGGTGATTCGTGACGGCACCGACCGTGTGGCGCTGCTCGATCAAGCGCTCTCCCTGGCGAACTACGATGCGAAGCGGGCGGCGCATGCGATGTACAATGCCGCCGGCTCCACGACTCGGCGCGGTATCGGCATCGCCACGTTCCATCACGGGGCGGGCTTCACTGGGAGTGGCGAGGTGGCGCTGGCGTCGCGCCTCCACGTCGCCGGGTTGCCCGACGGGCGCGTCGAGGTGCGCTCGGCCAACATCGAGATGGGGCAGGGGACGCTCACGGTGTTCACCGCGCTCGCGGCCGCGCGACTCGGGCTCGAGCTCTCCGAGGTGGTGATCGCCGAGGCCGACACGGCACGCGTGCCGAACAGCGGCCCGACGGTCGCATCGCGCACCGCGATGGTCGTGGGACACCTGGTCGAGCTGGCCTGTGATGCGCTGCGGGCGCGCGTGGGCCTGGACGCGGGCGCCACGGGTGAGACCGTACGGAACGCGCTGCGCCGGTGGCACGAGCGTCACCCCGGTGAGGACCTGGTTGGAGAAGCCGTGTACCTGCGTCCCCCGGGGATCTCCTGGGACGACGCGACCTACCGGGGAGACGCCTATGCCACCTTCGCGTGGGGAGCATACGTCGCGGAGGTCGAGGTGGACCTGCGGACCTGGCAGACCCGTGTAATCGACTTCGTGGCGCTGCAGGAAGTCGGGCACGTGCTGAATGAATGCCTGGCGCGCGGGCAGATCCAGGGCGGCGTGGCTCAGGCGATCGGCTGGGCGCTGCTCGAAGAGTGCCGCTGGCAGGATGGCGCGATGGCCAACGCCCAGCTCACCAACTACCTCATTCCCACGAGCGACGACCTGCCGCCGATTCGGGTCGCGTTCGTCGAGAATCCCTATCCCCTCGGCGCCCAGGGGGCCAAGGGGCTGGGCGAGCTGCCGATGGACGGCCCGGCAGCAGCAATCCTGAACGCCGTCGCGGCAGCCACCGGCGCGGACCCGTGCGCGATCCCGCTGACCCCGGAGCGACTGATGACAATTGCGGACTGGGGATTGCGGATTGCGGATTCCCAAAGGGGGGGCACAGTATCGTGACTGGTGAATCCACAATCCGCAATCCGCAATCCGCAATCTCGATCACCTTCTCTCTGAACGGCTCCACGATCTCCGTCGAGGCCGATCCCGCCGAACGCCTCCTCGACACGCTACGCTATCGCCTGGGACTCACCGGAACCAAAGAGGGATGCGGGGAAGGGGAGTGCGGCGCCTGCACCGTCTACCTGGACGGCCTCCCGGTGAACTCCTGCCTCGTGCCGATTTACCAGGTCCGCGGATGCCGCGTCGAGACCGTGGAGTCGCTCGATCCCGCGACGTTGCAGCCGCTGCTCGCGAGCGGTGCTACGCAGTGCGGTGCCTGCACCCCGGGGGTCGCCATGACGGCCTGCTGGATCCGCGACCATCGCGAGCTGCTCGCGACCCATACGATCCGCGAGCTGCTCGCCGGCAATCTGTGCCGCTGCACGGGCTACGACGGCATCGTGGACGGCATCCAGTCGTCGCTCGAGGCGGGCGCGTGAGGCTGCTGCAGCCGGAGTCGCGTGGCCAGGCGCTCGCCCTGCTCGCCGCGACGCCCGATGCGGTCCCGATGGCCGGCGGCACGGATCTGCTGGTCCACTGGCCGACTCGCACGGCGGAGCACGACCGCACCTACCTGGATCTCTCGCCGCTGCGCGATCTCGAGGGGGTGCGCTGGGAGGAAGGAGCGCTGGTGCTGGGGGGACTCGCCACTTACTGGGACGTGATCCGCGACGCCCGAGTGGTGCAGGAGCTGCCGCTGCTCGTCGAGGCGGCCCGGCAGGTGGGTGCCGTGCAGATTCAGGCCCGCGGCACCTGGGCGGGCAACATCGTGAACGCGTCGCCGGCCGCGGATGGCGTGCCGGTACTCATGGCGTATGACGCGGTCGTGGTGCTCGAATCGGTGCGTGGCCGGGCGGAAGTTCCGCTGGCCGAGTTCTATAGGGGTTACAAGCAGATGCGTCGGGCGGCGGACGAGCTGGTGGTCGCGATCCGGATCCCTCGCCGGGTCTACGCGCTGCAGCGCTTCTTCAAGGTCGGCGCTCGTCGCGCGCAGGCGATCGCCAAGGTGGGTCTCGCGGTGACCCGATCGACGGCGGGATGGCGTGTGGTGGCCGCGAGTATGGCGCCGACGATCCGTCGCTGCCCGTCGCTCGAGCGCCTGCTGGAGGACGGCGCCGACATCCGTTCGCCGGACGATCTGCTTCCCGCACTCACCCAGGATGTGTCGCCGATCGACGACATCCGCTCGAGCGCGACATACCGGCGGCAGGTGATGGCGCGCGTGTTGTACGATGCGGTGCGCGGGTCATGAAAGGCGTCTGGCTCGAGGATCGCCGGCTGCGGCTACGGGACGATCTCCCCATTCCGGAGCCTCCCGCCGGCGAAGCGCTGGTCCGCGTGCTGGCCGCCGGCATCTGCAACACCGACCTGGAGCTGGTCCGCGGCTACTACCCCTACACGGGTGTGCTGGGCCACGAGTTCGCGGGTGAGGTCGTGTCGAACGGCGCGCTCGCCGGCAAGCGGGTGGTGGGCGAAATCAACGCGGTGTGCGGCGAGTGCCGGGCATGCCGGGCGGGCCGGCGCAGCCACTGCGAGCGGCGCACGGTGCTGGGCATCGTCAATCGCCACGGCGCCTTCGCCGACTATCTGACGTTGCCGCTCGAGAACCTGCACGTGATTCCCGACGGGGTCTCGACGGAGGTCGCGGTCTTCACCGAACCGCTCGCCGCGGCACTGGAAATCCAGGAGCAGGTGGCCATCGATCCGGCCATGCGGGTCCTGGTCGTCGGGGACGGGAAGCTGGGGCAGCTCGTCGCCCAGACCCTGGCCCTCACGGGATGCGGGCTGCTCGTGACCGGGCGCCACGACGCCAAGCTCGATCTGCTGCGACGGCGCGGGATCGCGACGATGGTGCCGGACGCCATCCCGGCCGCGGCGTTCGACGTGGCGGTCGAGTGTACCGGGAATCACGAGGGATTCGCCGTGGCGCAGCGCGCGCTGCGGCCACGCGGTACGCTGGTAATGAAGAGCACCTACGCCGACAGGCTCACGCTCGACGCCTCGGCGGTGGTGGTGAACGAGCTGACGCTGGTCGGCTCGCGCTGCGGTCCCTTCCCCAAAGCGCTCGCCCTGCTCGCCGCGGGCGCGGTGGACGTGATGCCGCTCGTGACGGCTCGCTATCCGCTGGAACGGGCGCTCGACGCGTTCGAACACGCGCAGCGACCGGGGACGCTGAAGGTCCTGCTCGGCCGATGAGACTCAGCGGAGTGGCGCGCCCGCGCGCACCCAGCGCCCGAGCAGCGCTCGCTCCTCGCCCGTGATCCCGGTGACGTTGCCGAGGGGCATGGTCTGCTGGACTACCGCCCGCTCCGCGATGCGTGCGGCGCGGGTCTGGATCTGCTCGGGCGTGTCGAGCATGACGCCGGCGGGGGCGGCCGCCATCCCGGGATAGGTCGGCGACGAGGAATGGCAGGGGGCGCAGCGCCGTGCGATCACCACCCGGATGTCGGCGAATGAAACGGAACCCGCCCCGTCCGCCGCGGTGCCGCGGCCGCGACGCGGGGCGGTGACGGCCGCCAGCGCGACGAGACCCGCGGCCGCCGCCGGGAGGATCCAGGCGTTGCGCCGTCCGGCGTTGCGCAGGTTGAACCAGTGGCGCACCAGCACACCGATCACGAACAACACCGCGAGAATCGCCCATCCCCAGCGGCTGCCGTAGGTCGCCGGGTAGTGGTTGCTCACCATGACGAACAGCACCGGCAGGGTCAGGTAGTTGTTGTGCAGCGAGCGGAGGGCCCCCTGGCGGCCGCGGGCCGCGTCCGGCACGTTGCCCGCAGACAGGGCGGCGACCATGTCGCGCTGCGCCGGGATGATCACCCGGAACACGTTGGCGGCCATGATCGTGCCCAGTGCCGCGCCGACGTGGAGATAAGCGGCGCGGGCGCTGAACACCTGCCCCAATCCCCACGCGAGTGCGGTAACGAGGCCGAGGCCGAGCCCCGCCAGGGCGACTGGATGGCCCGCGATCGGAGACCGACACAACAGATCGTAGACGAGCCAGCAAACGACGAGCGTCGCGACGCCCAGCGCGACGGCCGCCGCCGGACCGATGGAAGAGACAGCGGGATCGAGCAGATACTCGCGCGCGCCTACATAGTAAAGGAGCACGAGGAGCGAGACGCCGCTCCACCACGTGGCATACGCCTCCCACTTGAACCAGTGCAGTGTCCGCGGCAGCCGTGCGGGGGCGACCGAATACTTCACGACGCGATAGAACCCGCCGCCGTGCACCGACCACAGCTCCCCGCCCACGCCCGGCTCCGGCGTTTCGGGCGGTGCGATGCGCCAGTTCAGCCAGTTGAAATAGAAGGACGTGCCGATCCAGCTGACCCCGGTGATCACGTGCGCCCACCGCAGCATGAGGCTCAGCCACTGCTCCAGGTGGGCGCTCACCCGTCAGCTGCCGCGGTAGGTCGAATAGCCGAACGGGCTCACGAGCAGGGGCACGTGGTAGTGTCCGTCGTCGTGGGGGGTGAATACCACGTCGACGTAGGGATAGAAGGCGGCCTCGCCGCGGGTCGCGAAGTACTCACCCACGTCGAAGCGCAGGCGGAAGGTGGTGCCCGCGGCGGCGGGAGCCGTCGCCGGGAGCAGGGTCGGGACCCGCCCGTCGGCGTCGGTCGTCCCTCGCGCCAGCTCGGTCCAGCCGCGCGGACCCTGGGCCGAGAGCGTCACCGCCACGCCGGCTGCGGGCCGGCCGCGCACCGTGTCCAGCACGTGCGTCGACAGCGTCATGCGGTCACTCCCCTCCCAGTCTCACTAGTCGCAGGGCCGTGATCTTCGCTTGCTCCCCCGCCGCGATGCGCAGCTCCTCCTCGGGGTCGCCCCCAAGCCGGCGCCTCAGGTCCGCCAGCAGATCCCCGGCGCCGCGGCCGGTCGCGCATACGAGGTAGACGTGGCCGAAGCGTGCTTCGTAGTTGCGGTTCCCCTGCTCGAGCGCCCGGCGAACCTCCGAAGCGGCGTCGTCCACCCCGCTCTGCTCGCGTCGCGACCAGGCGTCGCCGCCGCGCTCCCCGATGCGCGGATGCGCCGCGAACGCCTCGAGCCAGTCCGCCCGCTCCAGGGTCCACCACTCGCGCTCCGCCGCCTCGAGCAACGCCGTGTCGCTCGCGTACGGGAGGCCGGTGAGCATCCGTTCCACCCAGCGCCGCGACCCGCAACAACGCAGCAGCACGGCCTCAGCCTCGGAGTGGGGAAGGGCGTTCAAGAGCGCCGCCACCCTTCCCCCTTCCCTCTTCCCCCTTCCCCCGTCTTTCAGACCCGTCTCCCGTACAGCCTCAGCCTCGCCACGCCTCCGTCCGGAAAGATGCTGAACCGGACGTGCGTCACCGGCCCCGAACGGCCGACGGCGCGAAAGCGGTGTGGCGCGTCCGCCTTGAGCTTCGTGCGCGGCACCAGTTCGCGCCACGGGGCGCTCTCGTCGGGCACGGCGTTCGCCTCGAGTCCGGGGAGATCGCAACCCTCGAGGCGGCAGCTCTCGGGGAAGTTGCCCTTGAAATGGGTGGTGTCCACCCGCACCGCGTCGATCGTGCCGCGGGCGCCGAGTCGCAGGATGACCCAGTCGTGACCGGGCCCACGCCGCCGGCGGGTCTCCCACCCGTCGCTCATGTCTTCGGGGCTCCCCGGCATGAGCAGGTTGAGGGGATCGCTGAAGAACTGGTCGCTCGCGGCCAGCGGCGCGCCGCCGTTGCGGAGCGCCGCGAGATCGAGGTGCCCGGTCTTCTGCTCGAGCGCCGCCCAGTCGGGGCGCGCCTCACCCCACACGCGCAGTCGTGCGACCCCGCCGTCGGGGTAGATGTTCAGCCGCACGTGGGTGATCCGCGACTCGTCCGTGACCGTGAAATCGTTGAGCGAGTCGCCCGCGAGCGGGGTGCGCGGCAGCAGGACGGTCCACGCCACGGCGCTGCCGCCCCGGCGCTTGGTGATCGTGTCGTCCTTCCCCGCCAGGGCTGCCGCGTCG
>DATDED010000332.1:0-6800 GCA_036523455.1 Gemmatimonadales bacterium | reverse complement strand
ACCAGCGCCGCCTCGAACTCGGCGACGCTGCGCGCCCGCGCCATCCCCATCAGGGCCGTCAGCTCATCGGACGGAGTCTGCGCCGTCCAGCGCAGGGCGAACGCCGTCGCGGAATCGGGCTGCCACCCTACGTCCACGAGCGGGCCGTCGGCCGTCCGCCGCCGGCGATACACGACCGGGGCCTCGCCCTTCACGCGCAGCGTCTCCACCACCACCTCGACGTCCGCCCAGCCGGACGGCGTGAGGTACCGGGCGGTGTCCGGGGTGATCCGTTCCTCGACGTAGTCCACGTCGTCGATCATGCCGTTGGTGAAGCCCCAGCCGTGCTGCGCCGTGTGCCCCAGCACCACTGCCGGAAGACCCGGGATCGTGACCCCCACGACCTCGTAACCCGGGGCGTGCATGCCGGCCAGATACCAGATGGAAGGCGCGCTGAGCGGCAAATGAGGGTCGTTCTCGAGAATCGGCTTGCCGGAGCGGGTGTGCGCCGCGCCGATGGCCCACGAATTCGATGCCGTGGCCCGCGGCTCCCCGGAGGACCAGCGCCGCGCCGTAGCGGCGGGGCCGTTTCCTGCCGTGCCCTCGACGATGACCGGCGCGGAGTCCGGGTAGGCGACGAACAAGTCCGCGGCCCGGGATGCCCCGAGGGTGGCGAGCGCGCGCGCGTGGGCGATCTCGCCGTTGTCGGAGTGCAGATCCCACGCCTCGACCAGTCCGATCTCGATCGAATTCATCGGGCTCCACGGCTCGGGCGTATGGCCGAGGAGGCGCAGCTCGGGTGGTCGGTGGCCGGTGGCAAGCCAGGCATTGACGCCGCGCGCGTAGGCGGTGGCGATGTGGCGCGCCGTGTCGCCGGCATACGCCCACCGCTCCCGGGCGAGCCGCGAGAGCTCCCGCGCCCGGATGGCCCGGTCGGGTCGCAGGGTGCGCGCCCCGAACAGCTCGGACAGCCGCCCTTCGGCCGCATGGCGCAGCAGATCCATCTCCCACATCCGGTCGCGGGCATGCAGGTAGCCCAGGGCGGCGAAGGCATCGGAGTCGCTGCGGGCCACGATGTGCGGCACCGCGAGCGAGTCCCACAGCACCACGACGGAGTCGCCGAGCCCGGGCACGGCCTCCCGCCCGTCGAGCGGTGGCGCCGCGGCGCCGATCCAGATCCTGAACCCGAGCGGCACCAGCGCGACCAGCACCACCAGGCCGATGGCGAGCCGGGCGGCGAATCGCTTCACGAGACCTCGATGATCTGATCGCGGTGCGAGCCGACGCTCACGTACCGGATCGGGGCGTGGGCCAGATCCTGGAGCCGGTCGAGGTACGCGCGCGCCGCCGCGGGCAGGTCGGCGAGGCGGCGCACGCCGCTGATCGGCTTCTGCCAGCCGGTGAGCGTCTCGTAGACGGGCTGCACCCGGTCCATCCGCTCCAGATCGGCGGGCATGCCGTCCACCGTCTCGCCGTCCAGGCGGTAGGCCGTGGCCACCGGGATCTCGGCGAAGCTGTCGAGCACGTCGAGCTTGGTGACCGCGAGGCCGGTCAGCCCGTTCACCCGCACGGCGTAGCGAACCACCACCGCGTCGAACCAGCCGCAGCGGCGTGGCCGCCCGGTAGTCGCCCCGAACTCGTCGCCCAGCTGCCGGATCCGCTCGGCCTGCGACGGCTCGGCCTCGGTGGGGAGCGGGCCGTTGCCGACCCGCGTCGTGTACGCCTTCACGATACCCAACACGGCGTCGATCGCCGTCGGCCCGATGCCCGACCCCACGGCGGCGCCGCCGGCCGTCGTGTTCGACGAGGTGACGTACGGATAGGTGCCATGATCGACGTCGAGCAGCGCGCCCTGGGCGCCCTCCAGCAGCACCGCCTCGCCACGCTGCAGCGTGTCGTACACGACGCGCCCGGCATCCACGGCCAGCGGCAGGAGGCGCGGCGCCAGCTGCTCGAGCAGGGCCCGGTGGGCGTCCGGATCCGCGCGCTCGCTGCCGCCCAGCAGACCCAGCATCTCGTTGGCCGCCGCGACCCGCGCCGCCACATGTTCCTGCGCCCGCGCCAGACTGCGCAGGTCACCCACGCGCACCCCGCGCCGGCCGTACTTGTCTTCGTAGGTCGGGCCGATGCCCCGTCCCGTGGTGCCGATCTGCTCGCGGCGCTCGCGCGCCCGGTCCAGCAGCTTGTGATAGGGAAGCGTGAGATGCGCCCGGTCCGACACGAACAGCTTGTGCTCCAGCTTCACCCCACGTGAGGTCAGCGTGTCCATCTCCGTGAACAGCGTCTCGGGATCGAGCACCACGCCGTTCCCGATCAGGCAGACGGCACCCTGCAGGATGCCGGAGGGGATCTGGTGCAGCACGAACTCGCCCGCGGCGATATGTACCGTGTGCCCCGCGTTCGCCCCGCCCTGGTAGCGAACCACGAGATCGGCGCGCTCGGCGAGCACGTCGACGAGCTTCCCCTTTCCCTCGTCGCCCCACTGGGCGCCGACCACCACCACGCACTGCACCTTCGGTCCGAACACGCCGTCTCCCCTCAGAAAAAAAGCCCCGACGAGCGGGGCGGGTATCCTCTGACAGAAACTACGCGGACAGTGGACAGTTGGCCAGAGAGACGCTTAGATACTCAGGCGCACAGCGGTCGTCAGGACGCAGTGCTCAGAACAGACGCGACCACCCGGGCTACGGCGTGCACGCCGTCCAGCGTGAGGCGGCCGGGGGTGTCCCGCGACGTGTGCACCACGCGCGTCGTGCCCCAGTTCCCCTTCATGATGGTCACGCACTGGGATGCCGCCTCGGCCAGCGCGATCCCGTCCACCACCACCGGCAGCCGGCGCCAGGCCCGCCCGCGCAGGGCGGCCACGAGGCGGCCGGTCAGCGGCCCAGGACGGTGCACGAACGCGGTCACCGCGCCGCGATCGTCGATGCCGTCGAAGTTGATCACGGTCGTCCCGCGCAGCAGGTGGGCCCGCTCGCGCACCAGCGCGCGGGCGCCCACCAGTCCCAGCTCCTCAGCGTCGAGCAGCAGCGCGCCGACGCTCGCGTCGGCCGGCAGCGCGTCGAGGGTCGCGAGCACCGTGAGGAGGCCGGTCGCGTTGTCCACCGCCCCGGGCGAGCCGTCGGTCGCCCGGTTCAGGACAAGGAACCCCACGAGAAACGCGAGCGCCGCGAGCGACCAGGGGAGGAAGGGTCCGCCGAAGGCGAGGGCGCCCGCCGTTCCCACCATCGCCAGTGCCGTCGCCGCGACCCAGACCAGGCGCAGCGCCATGGACAGCGGCTGGCCCTTGGAGTCGTAGTGCGCAGTGAGCCAGGTGGTGACGCGGGCGCGGGGGCGCACGGCGATCAGGGTGACGCCTTCGGCCCCTGCCGGGCCGCGCAACGGAAACCGCGCAGCCGCCGCGAAACGGTGATCCAGCACCACGAAGCCGCGCGCCTCGAGCTCGCGCCGCAGCACCTCCCGCACACGGCCGTGTCCCGTAGAACCGACGAGGCGTGCGACGGCGAGCTCGCCCAACAGGGCGGCGGACCCCGTCACGCGGCCAGCAGCTGCCCGATGCGCTCCCGATCGGCGGCCGAGAGCGGCGCCAGCGGTGCACGCACCGGCCCGCCGTACATGCCGGCGGCGTCCATCGCCGCCTTGATGCCCGCGGGCCCGAGTCGGCCCACGATCTCCTTGTCGAGCGTGGCGAGGCGGGCCTGCAGCTCGGCGGCCCGGGGCCGATCGCCCGCGCGGAACGCCGTCTGCAGCTCGACCGCGAGCCGCGCGGCGAAGCAGGAGACCCCGACGATGCCGCCCTCGCACCCCGATTCGAAACCCGTGAGCAGCAGGGAGCCCGAGCCGACCAGCACCGACCAGGCGGGTACCATCTGCCGGTAGGCGGCGAGGTTCTTGGGATCGCCCGAGGAATCCTTGACCCCGATGATGTTCGCGTGACCGGCGAGCCGCCCCAGCAGGTCAGGGGCGATCGCTGTGTGCGTGTACTTGGGGATGTTGTAGACGAGCACGGGCACCGGACTCGCATCGGCGATCGAGCGGTAGTGCGCCACGAGACTGTTGGCGGAGTGGGCCGTCCCGTAATACCCGGGCGGCCGCACCAGCACGGCGTCGGCCCCTTCGGCGGCCGCGCCGCGCGACAGGGCGATCGCCTCCCGGGTCGATTCCGCGCCCGTTCCCGCCAGCAGACAGCGGCCGCTCGGCACGACGGCGCGCAACGCCGCGACGAGCCGCCGCTGCTCGTCCGCGTCGAGCAGCGGTGCTTCCCCGGTGGAACCGGCGGCGACCAGCCCGTCCAGGCCCTCGGCCAGGAGACGGCGGGCGTTCTCCACCGCCGCCTCGAGAGCGATCTCCCCCGTGGCCCGCTCGAAGGGCGTGGTGACGGGCGCGAGAATGCCAGTCACCCGGCGCGTCGGCGCCGTCATGGCTCGCCGGGAGGCAACATGTCGGACAGATCGTCGGTGAACCCGGCGGGCCGGTCCGGCGCTTCCCGCTCCTCCAGCTCGACGACGGGTGCGCGCTGCGTCCCGGTGCTCCGCCGCAGCGTGCGCATCTGCAGCTCGAAGTCGGCCGGGTTGGATGACGCGGTCAGCGCCGTTTCGTAGCTCACGAGGCCGTCGCTCACCAGCTCCATGAGGTGCTGGTCGAAGGTCTGCATGCCGTACTGGTCGCGGGATTCTCGCATGTACTCGGTCAACTCCGGCGTGCGCACGGCGTCGCGGATCATGTCGCGAGCGGCGCCCGTGCCGAGGAGCACTTCGATGGCCGCGACGCGGCCCTGCCCGTCGGCGCGCGGCAGCAGCCGCTGGGACACGACGGCCTGCAGGGCCTCGGCCAGACGCAGGCGGGCGATGCCCTGCTCCTCCGGCGGGAACATCGAGATCATCCGGCTCACCGTGCTCACGGCGTCTGGGGTGTGCAGCGTCGAGATCAGCAGATGGCCGGTCTCCGCCGCCTTGAGGGCGGTATCGATCGTTTCGGAGTCCCGCAATTCCCCGATCAGCACCACGTCGGGATCCTGGCGCAGCGCGGCGCGCAGCCCCATGCGGAAGTCGTCGGTGTCGGTGCCGATCTCCCGTTGCGTCACGGAACAATTGAGGTCGCGGTGCAGGAACTCGATCGGGTTTTCGAGGGTCAGGATGTGCTTGTGCTGCGTCTGGTTGATGTGGTGCACCATCGCGGCCATGGTGGACGTCTTGCCCGATCCGGTGACCCCGGTGACCAGGATCATGCCCCGCTCCGCCGCCGCCACCTGCGTCAGCACTCCGGGCAGCCCCAGGGTGTCGAAGGTGGGCACGTCGAACGGAATCACCCGCATCACGATCATGAACGACGAGCGCTGCCGCAGGATGTTCACCCGGAACCGCCCGATGCCGGGCATCCCCCAGGAGCAATCGTAGTCCCGGATGCGGTCGATGCGGGCGCGGTCCTCCTCGGTCGGGATGAGCCGCTGCGCGATGACCTTCGTCTGCTCGGGGGTGAGGCGCTGTTTCGTGAGCGGGACCAGGCGGCCGTTGATGCGCGCCCGGAACACGTCGCCCGCCTTGATGTGCAGATCGGAGGCGCCGCGATCCACGGCGGCCTTGATGATCTTTTCCATTCAGTATCCGGCGTCCAGGTCGACGAGGTTGGCGAGCGGCGCCCCCGCAAGATAGCGCCCCAGGTTGTCCAGAATCAGGGCCGCTTCGCGCTCCCAGAACCGGTCGCTCACGGGGCTCACGTGCGGGCTCACCAGGACCCGCGGGTGCCGCCACAGCGGGTGATCGGGGGGCAGCGGCTCGGTGGCGAACACATCGAGCGCCGCCCCGCGCAGGGCGCCGGCGTCGAGCCGTTCGAGCAGCGCCGCCTCGTCGAGCAGCGCCCCGCGCGACACGTTGACCACCACGGCGGCGTCGGGGAGCCGTTCGAGCACCGTCCGGCTCACAGCGCCGTCGGTCGCCGGCGTGCGCGGCGCGGCGATCACGAGGACGTCGCTTTCCGCGGCGAGGCGGCCCAGGTCTCCCCAGCCACTCACCCAGGCCATCCCCGCCGGCCCACCACGCTCGGGCCGGCGCCGGATCCCCGCCACCCGCATCTCCAGGGCCAGCGCGCGCCGGGCGACCGCGCTCCCGATGCCGCCCAGTCCCAGGATCCCCACGCTCAGGCACGCCAGTTCCCGTACGCGAATGGTGCGGTCGCCGAAGGAGTCCTGGAGCCAGCGCCGCTCCGCCTGCGCCCGGACCGTGTGATCGAGCCCCCGCGCGAAATAGGCGATCGCGGTCAGCACCCAGTCCGCGATCGGCTCGGCGTGCACCCCGGCCGAGTTGGTGAACCGGATCTCCCTGCCGCTGTCGCGCAACGCGGCGGCGAGGCCCGCGCTCACGCCGGCGGCGCAGCTGTGCACCCAGCGCAGCGTCCCGGCCCCGGCCGCGAGCACGTCCGGCGGGACGCCGAAGCCGAGGTAGATCTCGGCGCCGCGCACGGCCGTCGCCGCTTCCGGGGAGCCGGATCCGCCGTCGCCGTCGGAGGAGGCGGGGGCCTGGACCTCGACCAGCTCCCAGCCGGGAGCCAGCGCCTCGCGGATGCGCCCCACCACCTCCGGGGTGACGCGCCACACGGGCCGCTGGGCCCGCATGTCCACGACGAGTCGTCGGGTCACTCTCCGGTCGAGACCGACCGCACGCTCGGGTGATGCAGAATCGCGATCATCACCTGGTCGTGCAGCCGCTTGGGTCCGCGCACCTCGAGCTCGATCACGAGATCCACGTTCTCGCGGCGGGAGTCCACCCGGGTCAGGGCGAGGCCGGTGCGGCGCACGATGGTCTCGAGCTCCTCCAGGGCGCCCG
>DATDED010000331.1:0-5725 GCA_036523455.1 Gemmatimonadales bacterium | reverse complement strand
CGCAACCCGAGCGATGGGTCGCGGCTGTCCAGCTCGCTGAGGGAATCCAGCCCGCCCGCCATCCCGCGATCCTGGCCGAGGCTCAGGTTCACGTTCACGGCCAGCTCGCGCTCGGCGCTCTTGAAGAACGAATGCGTCATGTTGAGCACGTACAGCCGTTGCCAGTTGTGGAACCCGCCGTAGAGGTTCGGGTTGCCGATGTTCCCGCCCGGCGTGTTGCGGCCCTGTTGCCCGCTGGCGAAGCCGGTGAGCGCGATGCTCGACCCACCGCCGTAGCTGTAGGACAGCTTGCCCTGCAGCTTGATGTCGTCGGTCCAGTCGAACGGCGCCCGGCGACCCTGGCAGTCCTGCCCGAAGTTCTTGGACGCGTCGCATGTCCCGCCGAACTGCACGAAGTTCGGGACGTCCACCACGTTGCCGTCGTTGTCCGTGACGGTCGTATCGACGCCGCCCAGCACGAAGGTCGGGATCTTCTCGAACCCCCTGCCGCGGAACCGCGACGCTTGCCCCTGCACCACCGACGACACAAAGAAGCGCAGGTTGTTGATGATCGGGATCGGTCCGCCCAGCGAGCCCTCGAACCGGTTGAGGCCCACGCTGAGCGAGTTGCCGAACAGCTCGTCGGTCCCGTAGTTCAGGCTGCCCGACAGCCGTTCACCGCCGGCGCGGGTGGTGTAGGAGATGATGCCCGACTGCGCGTCGCCGAACTCGACGCCCAGCGCGCCCGTCGTCACCGACGCCTCTTCCACGGCGTTGGTGCCGACCGTGATCGCCTGGCTGCCGAAGTTGGTGCTGCGTACGGGCGCGCCGTCGATGTAGACGTTCTGCTCACCTGGGCGGCCGCCGCGAATCGAGACGCCGTTCCCCGACCCGGATTCCACGACGCCGGGCTGCAGCGAGATCACGTTGCGCACGTCGTCGATCGGCAGGCTGCTGATGGTCTCGCCCGATACGATCGACTTCGACGCCACCTGGTCGCGCGGCACGATCGGGTTGGCCGCCGCCGTCACCGTCAGCCCGGACACCTGGATCGCCGAGGGGCTGAGCTTGATGTCCTGGGTGATGGTCTGGCCGCCGAACACGCGTACGTCCCGCACTTCCGTCGGCGCGTAGCCGATGAACTGTGCGCGCAGCGTGTAGCTGCCGACCGGCACGTTATTGATGAAGTAGTACCCCTTCTCGTTCGTCACGGCGCCGAAGGAGGTCCCCACGACGAAGACCTGCGCGTTGGCGAGCGCGACACCCGCCTGATCGGACACCGTGCCTTCGACTTTCCCCGTCGTCTGCTGCGCGGCGGCCGGGGCGACCGCGACGAATGTCGCGAGCGCGACCACTGCGCCCAGCGCGAGGAAGCGACCGAAGGCGCTTCGCACACGATGAGTCATGAGACACCCTCCCATGGCGTGATGAGGCTTGAACTGCCGAACGGAAAAGCGATTGCCGACACGTCACCTCCCTCTCGGTGAGTGCTTCCGAACGAGCACACGCTCGTCGCGCGACGGCCCCTACACGACAGGATTCTGTCAGGGCCGTGTAAGTGGGCGCGGTGGCCCACGCGGACCCCGCAAAAGTGGCCCGTATTTCGAGGGGCTGTCAAGGCAACCCGGCAACGGGGCTTGTCCCCGGAAGTGGACAGGCTCAGGTGGAGGGACGATGCGCCACGCAAGTGCACGCCGCGTGTTTCATCCGCAATTCATGGATCCATCACATCGCGACGGACGGGGGCGTCAGACGATCTGCAGCTCGCGTTGCGGAGCCGCTGGCGTCACCTCCGGCCCCGCGTCTCCCAGATGGACGTTGATCTCGCTGCGCACGCCGAAGCGGCCCGGCAGGTAAACGCCCGGCTCCACCGAAAACCCGATCCCCGGCAGCAGCTCGCGTGTGTCCGCGGTCTCGAAGTTGTCGAGATGGGGGCCGGAGCCGTGCAGGTCGCGGTCGATGGAGTGGCCGGTGCGGTGCACGAACCACTCCCCGTAGCCGGCCGCGGCAATCACGCCGCGCGCCGCGTCGTCGAGATCGGCGCCCGTCACGGGAGTTCCCCCGCCGGCCGCCGCGCGCCAGCGCTCGGCGAGACGGGCCACCGCGGCGTCGCGCGCGTCGCGCACCACCGTCCACACGTGGGTCACCTCCTCGGGCGGCGTCGGGCCCGCGAAGGCCATCCACGTCTGGTCGGCGAACACCGCGTCGCGCGTCACGCCCGCCCACAGATCCAGCAGGAGGACTTCGCCCGGGGCGAGACGCCGGTCCGCGCCGGCGCGCGGCTCGTAGTGGGGGTTCGCGGCGTTGGGGCCGAACGCGGCGATCGGCGGGTGGTCGGTGACAAGGCCGGCCCGGTCGAACGCGTCGACCACCCGGCGCTGCAGCGTGGTCTCGCGCACCTCCGTGCCGCGCGCGAGCTCCGCGCCCGCCCAGGCGAGGGCGTCGCGGGCGATGGCGCCGATCGCCTCCGCGGCGCGCCGGTGCCCGGCGAGCTCCGCGGCCGACCAGCGCGCCGCGAACCGCGTCACGAGCGGCGCCGACGATACCACGCGCGCGCCCAGCGACTCGAGCAGCTGGACGACCCCGTGCGGCACCCGATCGAGGTAGGGCACGGCGTCCTGCGGCGATGTCTCGAGGGCCAGGGTCTTCCCCCGCACCAGCGGCTCGAGCTGCGCACGCAGCTCGCGCCACGCGGCGTAGGGGCGCACTTCACCCGGAAACTGCTCGAACGGAGCCAGCTCGATCCGGTGAGCGACCGCGACCGGCCGGCCGGAGCGCGGCAGGAAGACGAAGTACCGGCGCGTGGCCATGCCGTGCACGTCGAGTACGCGCGAGGCGATCGGGTTCAGTCCCCGGAAGTCGAACAGCAACCAGGCATCGGCACCGAGCGTCTCGAGGGTGCTCGACAGGGCGGTGAAGTCGAAGCCGGCGAGTGGTGGCATCCTTGGCTAGTGGTGACGGGGATCAGGTGGAGCGGCGCGCCATTCGCAGCGGGCGGCGCCGCGGGCACGGCAGGTAGTGTGCAGCATCGCGCCTTCGAAACCCGCGAGCAGGCGGAGCAGCTCGGCGAAGGCCGCCGCATACAGCCCGCACGCCGCGCCCCCCGGAGTGGCCTTGATCGCCAGCGGGTCGGTGACCCGCACCACGGGCACTCTGGCCTCGCGGGTCAGCTCCCCGCCGAGTACCGTCCGCGACACCCGCCCGGCGACCACGTAGCCGAGGCTGCGCGGGGCGAGGCCCGCCAGGAGCCGCATCCCGCTGAACGCCCGGCGGGCCGCCCGCCGGGCGGCGCGCCGGCCGGCATCGGCGAACACCAGCTCGGCGTCCGGGCGGCGGCCCACCAGGCGCAGCAACGCTTCGACGTGGTCCCCCGGGACCCGGGCATCACGGCGCACCAGCGCCTCGTACTCGGCGAGCTGGGTTCGGATGGTCGCCGAGAGACCAAGACGCTTGACCAGGAGCTCGTCGGCAAATTCGCCCAGACCGTCTTCGACGGGAGTGTCGAGATTCTGGATGGCCTCGAGCACCGCGAGCGGCACGATGCTGTGGATCACGAGTCGCTAACCTAGCACCCCATTGCGGATGCGGGGAGGCCAAGCGAGGCTTCTAACCGCCATGGCGACTCCCCCTTCCCCGGCCCCCGCACCCAGCCCTCGCTCCCCCGAGGACCGGCGTGCCGGCTTCGAACGCGAAGCGCTGGTACACCTGGACTCGCTCTACCGGTTGGCCCTGCGCCTTTCCGGTAACGAGGCCGACGCCGAGGACCTGGTGCAGGAGGCGATGCTGCGCGCTTACCGGTCCTGGGAGCGGTATACCCCCGGCACGAACGCCAAGGGATGGCTGCTGACCATCCTGCGCCACCTCTTCATCAATGAATACCGCCGCAAGCGCCGGCACCCGGAGTCGGTGGATCTGGACACAATCGAGCCCTTCGCGTTGTTAGATGAGAAGCAGGAGGAAGATCCCCAGACGGCGTTCTTCGACCGCATCGTGGACGAGGAGGTGCTGCGCGCCGTGGATCAGCTCCCCGAGGCATTCCGCGAAGCGGTGATGCTGTCGGACGTGGAAGGGCTTTCGTATGAAGAGATCGCCAAAGTGCTGGAGGTCCCCGTGGGAACGGTGAAGTCCCGTCTGTACCGGGGCCGCCGCTTGCTGCAAGGCAAGCTCCACGAATACGCGGTGAGCATGGGGTACATCAAGGGCCACGCGACATGAAATGCCGCGACTGCATGGAGCACCTCTACGAGTATCTCGACCGGGAGCTGACGCCCGAGGTGGAGCTGGAGATCCGTGACCACCTCGCCCACTGTCCACCCTGCATCGAACAGTACGACGCTGAAGCAGTGTTCCTGAAGTTCGTGAAGGCGCGGTGCAGCAGTCAGGGCGCCCCGCCCGCGTTGCGACGCCGTATCCTGGATCAGCTGCTGGACGAGTGACCTGGCTCACACCCGGCGGCGGCGCCGCCGCCCTCCTCGTCGGGGCGTCGGTCTGGCTTGGCCTCGGGTGGCGAGGCCTCATACCCCTCTCCTTCTTCCTTCTTAGTGGCAGTCTGCTCACGCGTCTGGCCACCGGCACGAGCCCCAGCCGCACCGCACGCCAGGTGCTCGCAAACGGGGGCATCGCCGCCGCCGCCGCACTGTTCGGCCGCTGGCCCGAGGTCGCCGGTGCCATCGCCGCCGCCGCCGCAGACACCTGGGCCACCGAGATCGGCGCCTTCTCCCCCTCGCCGCCGCGCCTCATCACCACCGGCGCGAGCGTCCCGACGGGACGCTCGGGGGGTATCACCCCGCTCGGCACGGCCGCCGGTCTCGCCGGTGCGGCCGCGATCGCGGTCCTCTCGTCGCTGGTTGCCCCGGCCCTGGGTTGGCGGGCCGCGGCCATCGTGGCCGCCGCGGGGAGCCTGGGCATGCTCACCGACTCCCTGCTGGGAGCGACGCTCCAGGCCGGCTACGCATGCCCTGTGTGCGGCATGATCTCGGACCAGCCGGGGGATCGTCACGGTCATGAGCCTGGACACCTAGTGCGCGGCGTGCGGTGGCTGGACAACGACCTGGTGAACGTGGCCGGCTCGCTCGTGGGCGCGCTGCTCGCCCGGCTGGGCACGGCGGCCCTGGTCCCCGGCTCCTGACGCGGTCATGAGACCCGACTGGGACGTCATCGTGGTGGGAGCGGGGCCGGCCGGCTCCGCCACCGCGTTGCTCGCCGCCCGTGCCGGAGCCCACGTCCTGCTGCTCGACCGCGCCCGCTTTCCGCGCGACAAGCCGTGCTCCGAGTATCTCAGCCCTGCCGCCACGCCGCTCCTCGCCCGCCTCGACCCGTCGTTGGTGGCGGACATCGAGCGCGCCGCCCCGGGTCGGTTGTACGGCATGCGGGTGGTGGGACCCGACGGAACCGAAGCCATCGGCCGGTTCTCCGCGGAGCACCCGTTCAGGAGCCCAGCCCCCTACGGATTCGCCCTTCCCCGCAGCAAGCTCGACGCGTTGCTGGTGCAGGCCGCTGTTCGGGCCGGCGCGCAGTTGGAGGAACGGAGCGCGGTGGACGAACTGCTCTACGACCGCGGCGCCGTGGGCGGGGTGACGACCCGCGCTGTCGGCGGCGCCGGCCGCTCCGTGCATCGGGCGCGGGTCGTGGTCGGGGCCGACGGGCTGCGGTCGGTCGTCGCCCGCCGCCTCGGGCTGCGTCGCCGATGGGACGGTGCCTTGCGCCCGGCACGCCTGGCCTTCACCGCGCATTACCGCGGCGTCGG
>DATDED010000330.1:0-4409 GCA_036523455.1 Gemmatimonadales bacterium | reverse complement strand
CACGAGCGTCCCGACTTCCTGCTCCGCCATCCGGCGCGCGGCCACGCGCACCGGTTCGTCGGGCCATGCCGTCGCAACCATCCGGCTGCAAATCCTCCCCGCGGACATAGAACCTCCTCATGAGACCGTACCGCTACTTCCTCACATGCAGCCTAGGGCCGGGGGGACATGGCGGGTGTGAAACAGGTCTGAGATACCCTTCCGGCGGGTGGATCCGGATTGAACGATCCTTCCGATTGTCCTCATGACCTCCTTGTCGAGCGACGCGTTGTGTCCGACGGCGTTCAGGAGTGACGCCGGCTGCGCCCGCTCCTGCCTCCGCGGCGCGTGATCCGCGTCACACCCGGCTCCCGGCTTGCGGCGCGGAATTCCGGGGCGGCCCTCCCCTACCTTGTTGCGGCTTCGAAGCCCTTCTCGCGCCCCCAAGTCGGAGGAAGGAATGAGAGCGACCGCAGCACTCCTCGCCACGCTGGCCGGTGTCGGCTGCGCTTCGCACCGCGTACTGCTTCCGCCGCGGCTCGATCTGGCTCCGTACAACAGCATCGGGCTCGTCAGATTCGCGGCCGAGAACGCCAAGGGGACCCTGGGGGACGTCGCCACGCGGCGCTTCGAGGAGTACCTGCTGGCCGCACAGAACGGGTTCGAGGTGCAGGATTTCGTGGCCGCGGACTCGGCCGCCGCGCTCTCCGGTGCGCGGGGCGTGCCGGTCGTATTCCTGGGCCATCTCAAGGTGTCCGACGTCAAGCCCAGGGGCGGCCTCGGATTGGTGTCGGCCCACCTCGAAGCGACCGTCTCCGCGGAGCTGTCGGTGGAGCTGCGCTCCACCAGGACCGGCGGCATCCTGTGGCGCGCCAGCTCCGCGGCTACGGAGCAGGTCGGCCAGGTCGCGGTACAGGGAGGCATCCCCGAGTTTTCCGCCCGTGATCCCAACGACGCGTATGGCCGCCTGGTCGACCGGCTGGTGCACGCGGTGACCTGGGACCTGCGCTCGACCTGGGTGAAGCAGTAGGAGCCGTCGGCTTAAAGCCGGTTTCATCTTCACTTTAGGCCCCGTTCCCGACAGCCGCGGTACCCTCCGTTCGGACGTTTCCGGCGGAGGCGGCATGCTCATCGATCGGTATCTCCCGCGCTGCGACGTAAGTCTCGAATTCGAAACGACCGTGGACGCACGCGCGGAGGAGGTGTACCACGCCATTCGCGAGACGGACCTGCGCGACCCCATCATCAGCGCACTGTTCGCGCTGCGTGAGTTGCCCCAACGCCTGGCCCGCCGGCTGCATGGCCAGCCGCCGCCCGCTCCTCCCAGGATCACGTTCGGCACGATGATTCAGGATGGACCGGGCTGGACGCTGCTCGCCGAGCAGCCCGACCAGGAGCTCGTGGTGGGCTCGGTGGGGCGCTTCTGGGAACGCGATTACGGTGGCCGAACGGTGACCGCTGGGGAATTCGTGGGCTTCAACGAGCCGGGATATGCCAAGCTGGTGATCGGGTTTTCGGTGCGGCCCGGTCCGATCGGAGAAACCGTCCTGCGCTACGAGGCCCGGACGCTCAGCACCGACGACACAGCGCGGCGCAAGTTCCGTCGGTACTGGAGGCTGATCCGTCCCGGCGTATCAATGGTGATGCGGGCCGCGCTGCATCGCATCAAGCTGACGGCCGAGCATCAAGGGGTGGCATCATGAACAGCCGCGAGCTCGACCGTTTCATGCCGCGGCCCGACATACGGGAGCGGCACGAGGGATTGATCGAGGCGCCGGCGGACCTCGTGTTCGACGTCGCGATGCACTTCGACCTGCAGTCGATTCCCCTGGTCCGGGCCATCTTCTGGCTGCGCGGCAAGCTCATGGGGGCCGCCCCAGCCGGGCCGCGCGTCCCGCAAGGGTTCATCGCGGAGGTGATGAGTCTGGGGTGGGGCGTCCTGGAGCACCGGCAGGGCCATGAGATCGTGATGGGAGCGGCGGTCCAGCCCTGGGAGGCCGACGTGAAGTTCCGGGCGATCCCCCCCGAGCAATTCGCCGAGTTCGCGGAACCCAACCTCGTGAAGATCGCGTGGACGCTCGAGGCCGAGCCGTTGGGCCATGCGATGAGCCGGTTCGCGAGCGAGACGCGGGCGGTGGCGACGGATGCGACGGCCCGGGCCAGATTCCTGCGCTACTGGCGCTGGGCCCGGTTCGGCATCGTGGCGATCCGCTGGCTGATGCTCCCCGCGGTGCGGCGCGAGGCGGAACGGCGCTTCAGGGAGCGGACGAGGTTGGTGCCGAGGCCGTCCTAGTTGGCTCGCGGCTTGGGATAGAGCAGGTCCGCCACCTGGTCGGAAATCAGGTCGTAGAAGCGCAGGAAATGCTTCTCGCAGAAGCGCGCGGCGAAAACCAGCGCGTCTCCCCGCTGCAGCGTCACCAGGGTGATGATCTGCTCAGGCGCATCCTGCGTCGTCTCCGGGACGGCGCTGCAATGATCGCAGGAGCCTACGTAGGATGCCGCCGCCGTGCAGATTCGGATCACCGAACGTTTCCCCAACGTGATAGAGCCGGCGTAGAGGGAGGCACGGACCGTGCCGCCCGCTCAACGTGCTCTGCTGGTGGGGGTTACCGATTTGAGTCGCGGGGCGAGTCTCGCAGGATGAGAGACTCCGGGCGCCGGCGCACGACCCGGGGTGCGGGATCGTGCGCCGGCGCGGAGCTCAGCGCGAGCTGAGCTTGTTGCGCGGATCGTCCTTGGGATTCACGTAGGTCAGGACAAACGGGCCCATGGCGTGCACCTGAACGACGGTGCGTCCGCGGGCAATGGCGTAGTGATTCATGTTCGCGCCCGCGGTGACGAAGCCGCCCGCCGCCAAAGCCTTCGTCTTGGCCGCATCGAGCGTGTCCCCCATCCCCACCAGGAACGTGCCGCTGATCACCGTGATGTGCTCATCCGTCGGATGGTAGTGGGCCGGGATCCGGTACCCGTCGGGAAACTCGAGCCGCACGGTGAAGAGCGCGTTCTGACCGGGATCGCCCTGCAATACTTCGATTCGGGCGCCGGCAGGGAAGACTGCGGGAGCGGGCCCCCACGTGGGCGCCTGCGCCTGGGCGGTGACGGGCAGAACGAGTGCGGCGAGGGCGCCGAGGGCAAAGCTGGGACGCATGGTAACCTCCGGGTGATCGAGAAGGCTTGGACGAGGGGGTGGAGGTTAGAACAAACCCTGCCGCTGCGCTTCGCCCGGGAGAGCCATGGTCTTAGGGAGACGGGGTGGCCCATTCGGGCCACGGCTCGTTCCTGGCGGCTAGAGGAGCCCCTGCTTGGCCGCGTATGCCGCGGCGGCGGCGCGCGAGGAGAGTCCCAGTCTGTTCAAGAGGTTCGCCACGTGTCGCTTGACCGTGTGATCGCTCAAGCCGAGGCGGGCCGCGATTTCCGGATTGCTCATCCCCTGCGCGACCAGCCGCAGGATCTCGATCTGTCGTCCCGTGAGCTTCCGGTGGCGTCCCGACGGCCTGCGCGCGGCGAGTTGCGCCAGCCGGGCCTCGGCCCGGCCGGCGTCGCGTACGGCGCCCAGCGCCCGGAAGGCCTCCAACGCCTGCCGCGCTTCCCGCTGGGCGACGACGCGCTGTCCCGTCGCGGCGAGCACGGCGGCCAGGTCGAGCCGGCACCGCGCCGTTTCGTACGGTGCACCGGCCTGCTCGTACAGACCGGCAGCCTGCTCGAAGCGGCTCGCGGCCGCCGCGAGGTCGCCCGAGAGGCGCAGCACGACCGCATCGGCGGCCGCCGCCGACGCGGCCAGAGCCGTCGTGCCCAGCGCTCTGGCGATTCCCTGCAGCTCGTCGCGCGGGTGCCGCCGCGCTGCCATCTCCCAGAGCCGCATACGCGCGGACCGCCAGTTCCACGGCGCCGGCGCGCATGGTGGGCTCCGCATCGCCCACATGAGCCAGAAACCGCTCCAGTTGCGCCGCCCCCTCTTCGGGTGCGTCGCGCTCCAGCGCCAGCGCCGCCTGACCGATGCGGGCGATGGGCTGCGACCCAGCCCGCTCGAACAGCTGTGCCGCCTCTTCGAGCCGCCCCTGGCGGAACCGCAACTCCCCCAGGCGGGACAGCGCTTGGCCCACGAGCGGCGGCCTGATCTGCTCGAACTCCTGCGTCGCCGCTCCGAGCTCCGCTTCCGCTTCCGCCCATTGGCCGTGCCAGATCAGCACACCGGCGTATTGGACGCGGCAGATCGCCGAGAGCACCCGAACGCGCCAGCGCCGGGTGAACTCCTGCACGCGCGCACACCATTGGGCGGCGCGGTCGTAGTCGCGCACCCGCTCGCAGGCGAAGATCTCCCAGCAGCAGACCACGCCGACCGTGTGCAGCTCCTTCACCTCGCCGCCGGTGGCCGCGGCGGTCGCCTCGTCGAGGCGGCGCAGCCCCGCGGCGACTTCGCCCGCACTGAC
>DATDED010000329.1:0-3254 GCA_036523455.1 Gemmatimonadales bacterium | reverse complement strand
TAGACGACCAGGGCCGGTGCGCCGTCACCCATGCCGGCCTCGCGGACATCGAACCCCGCCTTGGCCTGGCGCGCGACCGCGAGCCCCACGAGGTTCGCCATCGAGCCTCCCGAGACGAGCAGGCCGCTCGACCCCTGGGGGAAACCCATCAGCTCGGCGAGCCAGGCGATCACACGCTCCTCGACGTAGCGCGCGCCTTCCTGGATGCCTGCCGATTGGGGATTCATCCCGGAAGCGAGCAGGTCAGCGAGCATCGCGAGCGGCGTCCCGGTGCCGATCACCCATCCCCAGAAGCGCGGATGGATGTTGCCGGGCGGGTAGGGAAGCACGTCGCGGACAAACTGCTCGTACACGGCCTCCGCCGGGCGGCCGCGATGCGGCACGGGCTCCGCGAGACGGGTCTTCACGTCTTCCGGGAATGGCTGCCAGACGGGGCGCTCGCGCACTCCGCGGAGGTAGTCGAACATGTCGTCCATCATGCGATGGCCGAGGGTGCGCAGCTCGTCCCAGTTCTGTGGATCGAGAGTCGTTTCCGTCACGCAGCCTCCGTGTGAATCGAGGTCGTCGGTCGTCGGTCATCCGACGGTCGCCGGTCATCGGTCGGCGGTGTGTCTGCCGACGACGGTTTACCGACAACCGAAGACGCCTTGTGGGACAACTGAATCCAGACGACCGCGGCGAGAATCAAGCTGATCGCCACCAGCATGCGTCCCGTCACGTGCTCGTCCAGCAGCAGCCAGCCCAGCAGGACCGCGATCACCGGATTGACGTACGCGTACGTGCCAACCATGGTCGCGGAGGCGTGCCGCAGGGCGTAGCCATAGGCGCTGTATCCCACTATCGAGCCGAACACGATGAGGTATCCGAAGGCGAGCGCGCCGCGCCCGCTCATGTGCCATTGGGTCCACTCGCCCAGCCCCGTCCCCACAAGCGTCACGACGGTACCGCCCGCCAGCATCTGGATCGCCGCGGTCATGTACGGGCTCGCCTCCGTCCGATGCCGCTTGGCGTAGATCGAGCCGAGCGACCAGAAGACGCTGGCGCTCGTCAGCGCGATCGGCCCGCGCAAGTCCGCGGCGAGGATCTCGCGCGGATTGGCGCCGACCAGCAGCGCGGTCCCGAGACAGCCGGTGAACAAGCCGATCACGACGCGCCAGCCCAGGGATCCGGAGCCGCCGGGGATCACCGAGTCGAAGAACGCCATCCAGAGGGCGACGGTCACCACGAAGACGCTCGTCACGCCCGAGGGGGTGTACTGCTCGGCCCAGACCACGAAGGCGTTGCCGCCCGCGAGCAGCAGGACGCCCGCGATGGCCGCCCGCTGCCAATCCACGGCGCGTCGCGGGAGGTGATCGCCGAACGCCAGCGCGCCCGCCCCGAGCAGCGCGCCGGCGGCGACGAACCGCAGTCCCGCGAAGAGGAACGGGGGCAACACGCCCACGCCGACCCTGATCGCCAGGTAGGTCGATCCCCAGAAGACGCAGACCAGCAGCCACGCGACCAGCGCCTTGCCGCGCAAACCCGCCATCAGTCGAGGTCCTCCACCATGAGCCCGGGCTTCTCGAACACCGTGGACAATACGATGGTCGTGCGCGTGTTGAACGACCGCTGACCCGTCGACAGCGTCCGCAGGACCTGCTGGACGCCTTCGAGATCGGGCGCCACGACCTTCAGGATGTAACAGTCTTCGCCGGCGACGTGATGGCACTCCAGGATGCCGGGATGTTTGATCATCTCCCGCATCCGCGGCTCGTCGCCGACGTAGCTCGTGTTGCCGTACCGGACCGCGACGAACGCGGTGACGGGAAAGCCGAGTTTGCCGCGATCCAGGTGGGCGCCGTACCCCGTGATGTAGCCCGCCTCCTCGAGCCGCTTGACGCGCTCCATCACCGCCGGACGGGAGAGTCCGACCTCGTCGGCGATGCCCTGGTAGCTCGAGCGCGCGTCGGCGGCCAGCAGGCGGAGGATGCGGCGATCAGTCGCGTCTAGGCCAGGTTTGACGGACATTCCGTAGCCTCGAATTGAATATGTCGGACGATTCGTAGATAGAATCGACATCTACACTAACGCAAGACCAGAATACCTGGTTCCGGCAGACGAACCATCCGGTTCTTGTCATCAAATTCCGACCTGTCCTTGAGATAGGACACCGCCCCTCGCTACGTTTGGCCCATGAGCGAGCGGCTGGAGATTCTGCGGGCGGCGGTGCGCCGGTTCGAGTCCGCCCTGGTGGCTTTCTCCGGTGGGGTGGATTCGGCGTTGCTCGCGGTGGTGCTGCGTCAGGAGCTGGGTCCGACGCGGATGCTCGCAGCCGTAGGGCGGAGTCCGGCCGTGGCCGCGGATCAGTGGGAGGCGGCCCTGACCCTGGCTTCGCGCTTCGACGTTCCGCTGGTGGAGGTATCGACCAACGAGCTCGACGATCCGCGCTACGCCGCCAACCCGACCAACCGCTGTTTCTTCTGCAAGACCGAGCTGTGGGCGCGGCTGGGGGAGGTGGCTCGGCAGCGCGGTCTCGCGGTCGTGTGCGACGGCACCAACGCGGATGACCTGGGGGAGCATCGGCCGGGCGCGGCGGCCGGACTTCGGGCGGGGGTCCGCTCGCCGCTCGCCGAGGCGGGCTTCACCAAGGCCGACATCCGGGCCGCCGCCCGGGCGCTCGGTCTTCCCAACTGGAGCGCGCCGGCCGCGCCCTGTCTCGCGAGTCGCGTGCGCTACGGCCTGCAGATCACGCCGCAGCGGTTGCGGCAGGTCGAGGCCGGGGAAACCGTGCTGCGGCGGCTGGGGGTGAGCGGGGACCTGCGGGTGCGGCACGAGGGGAACGTGGGGCGGATCGAGGTGGCACCGGAGTGGATTCCCTGGGTCAAGGCGCGGGAGGGCGAGATCGCAGCCCGGCTGCGCGACGTGGGCTTCGAGGCGGTGGAGATCGATCCGCGCGGCTACCGGCGGGGCAGCCTGCTGCTCGACGCCCGCGACCGGTGAGGCTGTTCATCGCGCTCACCCCGCCGCCGGAGGTGCAGCGCACGGTGTGGGAAGCGTTCCGTCCGCTGCGCGCGCGTGACCTGCCGGTGAAGTGGGTGTCGCCCGAGGGGGTACATCTCACCCTGAAGTTCCTGGGTGAGGTCGGCGACGAGCGCCGGGATGAGCTCGTCGCGACACTGGGAGCGGCGGCGGTCGGCATGCGCCCGATCGCGCTGGCGGTGCGCTGGGCCGGTGTGTTTCCCGCCCCGGAGCGACCGCGGGTCTTCTGGGCCGGC
>DATDED010000328.1:0-1734 GCA_036523455.1 Gemmatimonadales bacterium | reverse complement strand
CCGATGCCGCCGACCAGCAGGCTCACGGCGGCGACGCCCGCGAGCAGGTAGCCAAACGTCTGCGTCGTCTGCTCGAAGGTCGAGAGCACGTCACGCTGGTTGCGGATCCGGAAGTCATTTTCGGCGCCGGGTGCGAGCTTGTGCTCGCGGCGCAGCACGCGCTCGATCTCGATCATGGCGAGCGGCATGGACGCGACGTCGCTGGCCTTCACGGAGATGGTGCGCAGCCGGTTGGTGCCCATCACGCGATAGCGCGCCGTTTCAAACGGGATGAGGACGTCGTTGTCGTTGCTCCCCGGCCCCCCACCCTTCTCGGCCAGGACGCCGAGCACGGTGAACGGGATGCCGGCGATGCGGATGTCCTGGCCGATCATGGCGGCGCCGTTCGCCTGCAGCTGGTTCGGGATGGTGGCGCCCAGGACGGCATAGCGGCGACGGGCCGCGTTCTCCCCCTCGGTGAAGAATCGCCCCGCGGTGAGGGGATAGTTGTGGACCAGGACGAAGTTGGGCGTCGTGCCGATCACGTCCTCGTTGATGTTGCGGTCGCTGTACTCGATCTGCAGGCCGCGCTCCAGCTCGGGAGCCACGCCGACGACGTAGCGCGCGTCGCGCTGGAGCGCCAGGGCGTCGTCGTAGGTGAGCCGCACCGGGGCGCTGACGGCGACCCCACCGCGGAAATCCTGTCCAGAGAATACGTTTAGCAGGGTGGGCCCGAGCGCCGCGATGCGGTCCTGCACCGCGCGCCGGGCTCCCGAGCCGAGGGCCACCATGGTGATGACCGCGCCGACCCCGATGACGATGCCCAGCATGGTGAGCAGCGAGCGGAGCCGGTTGGCCCGCAGCGCCTCCAGCGCGACCCGGAAGACTTCGCCGAACAGCATCGGCCACGACCTGCGTGTGAAGGTGACTGGCGGGGGTACGCTACCGGCCGCGGTGCCCGAATGCTAGAGGTCCTCCGCTGGCTGGCGCTGGGGTATGCGATCGCGAGCCGGCTCGGCTACGTGTGCTACGTCGGATTCGCGCTCAGACGGGAGGAGCAGAGCCGGTTGTTCACCCGACGCGACGGCCGCGAGGCGGGGTTCCGGCGATTCCGGCGTGTCGCCTCGCGCATCATGACCAACGACGGGGTGGCCTTCGTCGCGGCGTGCGTGGCGGGGTGGGGCACCCTGCCCACGCTGGGGATCCCGCGCGCCGTCCTGGCCGCCGCCGGCGTCGTGCTCGTCGCCCTCGGCGTGGGCACGAAGCTGTGGGCGCGGGCCACGCTGGGCGCCGAGGCGTACTACTGGGCCAATTTTTTCACGGACGCGCCCGAGGTCATCCCGGCGCGCACCGGGCCCTACCGGTTCCTGAAGAACCCGATGTACACGGTGGGCTACGCGCATACGTATGGCCTCGCGCTGGTGACGGCGTCGGTGCCGGGGCTCATCGCGTCGCTGTTCGATCAGGCCGCAATCCTCGCCTTTCACCAGCTGGTCGAGAAGCCCCACTTCGAGCGGAACCGCACCGTCAGTGCCGGGCCAACTTTGAGTGACGACCGTCACGCGTGACGTGGTGAGCGCGGACGGCCGCGAAAATCCGCGCGGACCCTTTTTTCGCGGTGCGGGTTCCAAGCTGCAGTTCGTCGGCGACGCCGTCGGACAGTCGTTCGCTGCAACATCTATCGAGGCCGCCCGTCCGATTTCCGTCGTGGTTCGGGGCGCTCGTGACGGGCATAGAGTGGAAGGAGAATCTCAT
>DATDED010000327.1:0-3999 GCA_036523455.1 Gemmatimonadales bacterium | reverse complement strand
TGCGCCAACGTCGCCAACCTGCTGCTCGCCCGCGCCGCGGGCCGGAGCCGGGAAATGGCGGTGCGCGCGGCACTCGGCGCCGGTCGCCAGCGGCTGGCCCGGCAGCTCCTGACCGAGAGCATCCTGCTGGCGACGCTCGGTGCGCTCGGCGGACTGGCCCTGGCCGCCTGGGGGATCGAGTGGCTGCGGCAGCTCGGCGCCACCGACGTGCCCCGCATCACCGAAGTCGGGTTACGCTGGCCGGTGCTGCTGTTCGCCGCCGGCGCCGGCCTCGTCACCGGCGTGGCGGTCGGCGTGGTACCCGCGTTGCACGCGATCCGGCCGCAGCTCACCGCCGCGCTGAACGAGAGCGGACGTGGTTCGGCGGGCGGGCGGGAGCGGCGGCGGGCGCGCTCCGCGCTCCTCGTTTCACAAGTCGCGCTGGCGCTGGTTCTGCTCATCGGCGCCGGCCTCATGCTGCGCACCCTGCGACGGCTCCTGGACGTGCATCCCGGCGTCCAGGTGGACCGCGCCGTGACACTCGGGGTGCGTGTCGGCGGCCCGCGGTATCAGAATCCGCTGGCGACGATCGGGTTCTACGATCAGCTCTCCGAACGGCTCGCGGCGTTGCCCGGCGTTCGGGAAGTGGGGGCCATCAGCGTCCTGCCGTTCGGCGCGAGCGGTCCGACGACCGGGCTGCGGTTCGAGACGCGGCCGCCCGGAGGCGGGCCCCCGCCCGAGGCTGAATACCGCAGCGTCACCCCGGGTTACTTCGCCGCGATGGGGATTCCCGTCCTGGCGGGACGCGGATTCGAGGCGCGCGATCGCAGCGACTCCACGCTGCCCATCCTGGTGAGCGAAACGTTCGCGCGTCGCTACTTCGGGGGCGACACGGCGCTCGGCCAGCGCGTCCGTCTCGGTCCCAATCCCCTCGCCCCGTGGCGCACCATCGTCGGGGTCGTCGGCGACGTCCGGGACCTCGGGCTCGGTGCGCCGCCCCGGCCCGACGTCTACGTGCCGTTCACCCAGTCGCCGTCGGCCGCGATGTCGCTTGTGCTCCGCACCGCGGGCGACCCCGCGGCGGTCGTCGCGCCGGCGCGGGCGGCGATTCGCTCGCTCGATCCCGACGTGCCGATCTCGAACGTGGCCACCCTGCGCCAGCTCGTGGGCGGATCGGTGGCGCGGACCCGCTACGCCGGCTCGTTGCTCGGGGGCTTCGCGGCGCTGGCGCTGCTCATCGCCGTCGTCGGGATCTACGGGGTCATGTCCTATCTCGTCGCCCAGCGGGCGCGCGAGCTCGGGGTGCGCATCGCGCTGGGTGCCCGTCCCAACGACATCGTCCGCCTGGTGCTGCGAGAAGGAATGCGGTTGGGCGCGCTGGGAGCCGGGCTCGGCCTCCTCGCGGCATTCGGCGCGACGCGCGTGCTGGGCCGGCTGCTGTACGAGGTGAGTCCGGCCGACCCGCTGACCTACGCCGGCGTTACGCTGGGGCTCGTCGCCGTCGTCCTCGTGACCTGCTACATCCCGGCGCGGCGTGCGACGCGCGTGGACCCGATGGTGGCGTTGCGAACGGAATAACCGTCGTCGGTCATGGGTAACCGGTATTCCGTACCGATGACCGACGACTGAGTACCGACAACCGGAGTTCCCATGGAAGCCCTGCTCCAGGACATTCGTTACGCCCTGCGCCGGCTGGCACACAGTCCGGGGTTCACGTTCGCGTCGATCGCCACGCTCGCGCTGGGCATCGGGGCCACGACGGCGATCTTCAGCGTGGTCGACGCCGTGTTGCTGCGCCCCCTGACGTTCCAGGACCCGAGCCGGCTGGTGCTCGTATGGGAGCGGTTCGCGGCGCGCGACCAGGAGACCAACGTCGTGAATCCGGCCAATTATCTCGACTGGCGCGATCGGGCGACCAGCTTCACCGACCTGGCGGCGCTCGGCTGGTCGCAGCAGACCTTTGCGGGGGACGTCCCCGCGCTCGTGCAGGGCCGTTCCGTCACGCCGAACTTCTTCCGCACCCTCGGACTTGCTCCGCTCCTCGGGCGTGTTTTCACACCGGCCGAGGCGGTTCCCGGCGGTCCGCCCGTAATCCTCCTGAGCTATGGATTGTGGCGCCGCCGATTCGGCGGTGACTCGGGCGTCGTCGGCCGGCCGGTTCCGGTCGCCGGCGGCACCGCCGTGGTCCTCGGCGTGATGCCGCCCGCACTCCGGCCCATGCCGTGGGGGCAGGAAGAATACTGGGAGCCGCTTCGTCTGAATGAAAGCGACCGCACCCGCAGCGGGCGCTACACGATGGTCGTCGGCCGTCTCAAGTCCGGCGTCACCGTCGCGCGCGCGCAGGCCGAAATGGACGTCATCACCCGGGGCCTGCAGCAGGAGTACCCCAACTTCGATACCGGCTGGACCGCGAACGTCGTCACGCTGACGGACCAGATCGTGGGTTCGGCGCGGCGCGCCCTGCTGGTCGTGCTCGGCGCCGTGACGCTGGTGCTGCTCATCGCCGCCGCCAATGTGGGGAATCTCGTGCTCGTCCGGGCGGAGGCGCGGCAGCGGGAGGTCGCCCTGCGCGCCGCGCTGGGCGCGTCCCGCCTGCGACTCGTGCGGCAATGGCTCGTGGAGAGCGCCCTCGTGTCGCTCGCCGGCGGCGCGGCCGGCGTGATGCTGGCGCGCTGGGGCGTGGATCTGCTGGTGGCGCTCGCGCCGCCGTATGTCCCGCGCCTCGCCGAGATCACGGTGGATGCACGCGTGCTCGCGGTGGCGGCTCTGGTCTCGTTGGCCGTCGGGATCGGAGCCGGACTGCCGGCCGCGCTCGGCGTCGGCGCCCACGATCTGGCCGCCGGGTTGCGCGGCGGGAGCGGCCGGACCACGGGCGACCGGATCGCGCGGCGCTGGCGCGACGGCCTGGTCGTCGTCCAGGTGTCGCTCGCCCTGGTGCTGCTCAGCGGCGCCGGGCTCCTCGTGCGCTCGCTGCAGCGCCTGTCGGCGATCCGACCCGGATTCGATCTGTCGCACGTGACATCGATGGCGGTCAGCTTGCCACAGGCGAAGTACGGGGACGGCGCGCATCAGACGGCCTTCTACCAGCAACTCACCGATCGCATCCGCTCCATGCCGGGGGTCTCCGAAGTCGGCGCCATCAGCCTCGTTCCCCTCGTCCCCCAGAACTCCGCGACACGCTTCACCATCGTGGGGCGCCCCGCTCCCAAGCCGGGCGAGTGGACCAGCGCCGACATCCGCATCGTCGAGCCGGGCTATTTCGCGGCCATGCGGATCCCAGTCGCACGCGGCCGGACCTTCACCGCGGCGGACCGCGCCGACGCCCCCCCGGTCGTGGTCGTGAACGAGGCGATGGCGCGGCAATTCTGGCCGGGGGACGATCCCCTCGGTGCACGGCTGCAGGTGAACTGGAACGATGCGACGGCTCATCCGGAAATCGTGGGCGTGGTCGGTGACGTGCGCACCAGCGCACTCGATGCGGAAATCCACCCCATGATCTACTACGTCGAGGCGCAGGCGCCGACCGGGGAGCTGACGCTGGTGGTGCGCCACAACGGGGACGTCGCCGCGCTCGTCTCCGCCGTGCGGGGCGCCGTCCACGATCTCGATCGCGACGTGCCGCTCACCGACGTCGCGTCGATGTCCACCCGGCTCACGCGGTCGATGTCGGATCGCCGCTACCCGATGTTGCTCTTGTCCGGGTTCGCGCTCCTGGCGGTGCTGCTCGCCGCCGTCGGATTGTACGGTCTGCTGTCGTACGCCGTCTCGCGCCGCAGTCAGGAGATCGGCGTGCGGGTCGCCCTGGGCGCCAGCCGGGGCGCGGTGCTGCGCATGGTACTGAGAGACGGAGTGCGCCTGACGCTCGTGGGCATCGTGATCGGCGCCGCCGGCGGCGTGTTTGGGGCGCGGGCGCTGGGCCGTCTCCTCTACGGCATCGGGCCGGCGGATCCCGTCACCTTCGTGGCGGTGGCCGTCCTGCTCGTGGCCGTGGCGCTGCTGGCCAGTTACGTCCCGGCCGCG
>DATDED010000326.1:0-9896 GCA_036523455.1 Gemmatimonadales bacterium | reverse complement strand
TCCGTCGCGCCGTGTTTCACGACGCGATGCGCCAGCTGTGGGAGGATCACATCACCTGGACGCGCATCTACATCATCAGCGCCGCCGCCGGGCTCCCCGATGCCGACCAGGCCGCCCAACGGTTGCTGCGCAACCAGTCGGATATCGGGGACGCCATCAAGCCGTTCTACGGCGACGCCGCCGGCGCGAGCCTGACGGCGCTGCTGCGCGGGCATATCCTCACGGCCGCCAAGCTGATCGGGGCCGCCAAGGGCGGCGACACCGCGGCCGTGACGGCCGCCTCGGCCCAGTGGTACGCCAACGCCGACAGCATCGCGGCGTTCCTCAGCGCGGCCAACCCGCGCCACTGGCCGGCCGGCACCATGCGGTCCGCCATGCGCATGCATCTCGATCTGACGCTCAAGGAGGCGGTCGCCCGGCTGCATGGCGACTGGGCCGCCGACATCGCCGCGTACGACGAGGTGCACCGGCACATTCTGCAGATGGCCGACGTCTTGAGCGACGGCATCGTCAAGCAGTTCCCCAGACGGTTCAACTGAGGCTCGCCCCATGGCCAGTCTCCCCCTCACCGACCTCGGCGGCGATACGGCCGCCGACGGCCGGCTGCGGCTCGCGGCGCGGAGATTCCGGGCGTTCATGGACGCCCTGGATCTCGACCCGGCCGACCCGCACCTCGCCGGCACGGAGCTGCGGGTCGCCCGGGCGTACCGCGAGATGTTCGCGGGCTTGGCACCCGGAGCCGAGCCGGAGCTGCGGACCTTCCCCAACACGGAGCGCTATGCCGAGATGGTGCGCGTGACGGACATCCCGTTCCATTCCCTGTGCGCCCACCATTTTCTGCCATTCTTCGGCACCGCGCATGTGGCGTATCTGCCCCGGGAGCGGATCGTGGGACTGTCCAAGCTGGCGCGAGTCGTCGAGTATTATGCGAGGCGGCCGCAGGTACAGGAGCGCATGACCGAGCAGATCGTCGAGCTGCTGGACCGCCGCCTGCGGCCCGCGGGCGTCATGGTCGTCGTTCAGGCGCGGCACTTCTGCATCGAAATGCGGGGGATCGGCCGCTCCGGACTCGCGACCACGACGAGCGCGGTGCGGGGCGCGTTCGACGAACCCCGCAGACGCCGGGAGTTCCTGGAGCTCCTGCCGCGATCAGGGGGCTCGGGCCCGCTGCACGGGAGCGACGTATGATGCACTACCCGTATCTGATCGTGGGTGGCGGTATGACGGGCGACGCCGCCGCCCGCACCATTCGCGAAGTCGACCCAACCGCCGTGGTCGGCCTCATCTCGGCCGAGGAGCACCCGCCCTACGCCCGCCCACCCCTCTCCAAGGGCCTGTGGAAGGGCGACCCCGAGTCCGGCATCTGGCGCGGCACCGAAGCCGCGGGCGTGCAGCTGCGGCTCGGACGTCGAGTCACCGCGATCGACGCCGCCGCCCGGACCGTCACCGACGATCACGGCGAGGTCGTCTCCTACGGGCGGCTGCTGCTGGCGACCGGCGGCGCACCGCGCCGGCTGCCGCGCGAGACGGAGCAGATCATCTACTTCCGCACCTACGACGACTACCGTCGCCTGCACGCCCTCGCGGGCGAGAGCCTGCGATTCGTCGTGCTGGGCGGCGGCTTCATCGGCAGCGAGATCGCGGCGGCGCTGCGAACGGCGGGACGCGAGGTCGTGATGCTCGTTCCCGAAGACGGGATCGGCGCCCGGGTATTCCCGGCCGACCTGTCCGCCTCGCTGGTCGACTACTATCGCGAACAGGGTGTGGAGGTGCGAACCGGGGAGGGCGTGGCGGGGCTCACGCCCCGTGCCGGCAAGGTGATCCTCGAGACGACGCGTGGCCAGGAGCTTCCCGGGGATGTGATCGTCGCCGGGCTCGGCATCCGGCCCGACATCGCCCTCGCCGAGCAGGCGGGCGTACACGTGGAGAACGGCATCGTGGTGGACGAGCTGCTGCGCTCGAGCGTGCCCGACATCTACGCAGCCGGTGACGTCGCCAACTTCTTCAACCCCTCGCTGGGCAGGCGGCTGCGCGTGGAGCACGAGGACAACGCCAACACCATGGGCGCCGCGGCGGGGCGCGCGATGGCGGGGCAGGGTGTCCCCTACACCCATTTGCCCTTCTTCTATTCGGACCTGTTCGCGCTCGGGTACGAGGCCGTGGGCGAGCTGGACGCCCGGCACGAGACCGTCGCGGACTGGAAGGAGCCGTTTCGCGAGGGCGTGGTCTACTATCTCGAGGGGGGACGCGTGCGCGGCGTGCTGCTGTGGAATACGTGGGGACAGGTGGACGCCGCCCGGGCGCTCATCGCCGAGCCGGGACCGTTTCGCCCGGAGAGCCTGAAAGGCCGGCTGCCGCGCTGACCTAGCCGCGCCTCGCTTCCAGACACCCCCGGGCGCGCTCGAGCAGCAGCGTGCGCTCGCGCGTGTTGCGGGTGAGCGCGGCCGCGCGCTCGAACTCGGCCCGGGCCTCGGCCAGGCGGCCGAGCTTGGCGAGAAAGTCGCCGCGCACGGCGGGCAGCAGGTGGTAACCCTCGAGCGCCGGCTCGTTGGTCAGGGGGTCCACGATCTCGAGTCCCGCCGCGGGGCCGAACGCCATGGCATACGCGACCGCGCGGTTCAGCTCCACGATCGGCGAGGGCGTGAGCTGGGCCAGGGCGTCGTACAGTGCCGTGATGCGCGTCCAGTCCGTCTCCTCCGGCGTCCGCGCGCGCGCATGGCATACGGCGATCGCGGCCTGGAGCGCATAGGGACCGAGGGAGCCGCCGAGCGCCTCGGCTCGCTCGAGCGCGGCGAGCCCGCGGCGCACCAGCAGCGGGTCCCAGCGTGCGCGGTCCTGATCGAGCAGCCGGATGGGCTCGCCGGACGGCCCGATGCGGGCGTGCAGACGCGACGCCTGGATCTCGAGCAGCGCGACGACGCCGTGTACTTCGGGCTCTTGTGGCGCGAGCTCGGCCAGAATCCGGGCGAGCCGGAGCGCATCGTTGCACAGCTCCGGTCGCGCCCAGTCGTCTCCGGCGGTCGCCGAGTAGCCCTCGTTGAAAACGAGGTAGACCACTTCGAGCACCGACGACAGCCGGGCCGCGCGGTCGTCCCCGCGCGGGACCTCGAAGGGGACGCGCGCCTCGCGCAGCGTCCGCTTGGCCCGGACGATCCGCTGGGCCATCGTCGCCTCCGGGACCAGGAAGGCGCGGGCGATCTCCGGCGTCGTGAGGCCCCCGAGCAGGCGCAGGGTCAGGGCGACCCGGGCCTCGGGGGAGAGCACCGGGTGGCAGGTGGTGAACACGAGGCGCAGCAGATCGTCGCCGATGTCGTCGTCGAGCGCGCCGGCGAGGTCCGTCTCGGGGCTCTCCTGCCGCGCTTCGAGCTCCGCCCCGAGCACTTCGTGCTTGCGCTCGAGCAGCTTGTCGCGGCGCAGGCCGTCGATCGCCCGGTGCTTCGCCGTGGCCATGAGCCAGGCGCCCGGGTTGTCCGGGACGCCCGACTCGGGCCATCGCTCGAGCGCGGCAACCAGCGCGTCCTGCGCCAGGTCTTCGGCGAGGCCGACATCGCGCACGATCCGCGTGAGGCCGGCGATGAGCCTGGCGGACTCGATCCGCCACACCGCCTCGATGGCGCGATGGGTCTCGTTCGTCACGGGGCCAAAAACGTGATGGGGCGAACCTCGCACTCGCCTTCCCACGACGGCCAGTGCTCGCTGTGCAGCCGCATGAAGGCGAGCGCGGCCTCGACCGCCTTCTCCCGCGACGCCCACTCGAGCACGGCGTAGCCTCCGACGACTTCCTTGGCCTCGGTGAAGGGACCGTCGATCACCGTCAGCTTCCCGCCCTTGCTCCGCACCCGAAAGCCGCTGGCGCTGGCGCCGAGGCCGCCGGATTGGAGCAGCGAGCCATCCCGGAGCGAGTCCGCGGTGAGCTTGGCCATGGCGTCCTGCAGCGCCTGGGGCGCTGGCCCCTGGTTCTCCGCCGATTTCACGATCGAAAGGAATTTCATGGTCGTCGCCTCGTCTCCAGGTATTGAGTTCGTCGCGTGATTCCTTCACCGGTACGTCGAATGAACGGGGGAGGAATCGACACGGAGGCTTAGGAGGAGGCTATCGGACCGGCGCTGGCGCTCCGTCCCGGCCCGGACGCGGCCGCCGGGGCTCCCCGCATTCGCAATCGCGGCAGCCGTGGGTCGCGCACGTCCGGCAACTCTCGAGCACCCGGCCCCGCAGCGCCACGCGCGCCCGGTGCAGCCGCGCCGAGGCGTTCGACGCGGTGATGCCGGCCTCGCGGGCGAACGCATCCACTCGCTCGCCGTCCAGGTCGACACGCCGCAGGGCGGTGGCGTACTCCGGCTTGAGTGTTTCGACGAGACCCCGGATGCAGGCGCAGACCGTCTCGCGCAGCTCGGCGTCTCCCTCGGGCGTCTCCATTTCGGCCGCGGCGGAGGCGAAGGCCCGGTCTTCGCTCGCACGGTGCCGATAGTGATCGACGAGCGCGTTGCGCAGCAACCGGTAGAACCACGCCACCGCCGACTCCTCGGTCCGCACCGTATCGACGCGCTCGAGCGCGCGGGCGAAGCCGTCCTGCAGGATGTCCTCAGCCGTCTCCCGCGACCCCACCCGGCGTTCGAGAAAGGCGAGAAAGCGCTGGTGGTTGGCCACCAGCGCCTCCAGGACCGCATCGCGTGCAGGCTGCGGGTTCAGTTGCAGCACCCCTCGCCGCATCCGCATCCCGGGTCGTTGAGACAGTCGCAGCCGCAGTCGGCCGACGTCGGGATCTGGGAAGCAGGCATCGGTACCTCCTCATGCGTTCAGGGAAGCGGGGCCGGCCTATCCGGCCCACGCACTCCCGCTGACGGATGAGCCTGCAGAATCTTACACTCGCTAGCGACCCACGCCTGCGGCCCGCTGGACCTCAGGAGAGAACTCCGACAGCTCCTGCACCTGGCGGACCTCGATGATGTCGCCGTCGAGCATCGGCGCGCGCCGCGCCCATTCCACGGCCTCTTCCTTCGACTTCACCTGGATCATCCAATAGCCCCCCACCAGCTCTTTGGACTCGGTAAAGGGGCCGTCGGTGACCTTGGGTTTCCCGGTGGAGAAGCGGACCCGGATCCCCTTGGCGGGCGGGTGGAGCCCGTCGAGCGAGAGCAGCACCCCGGCCTGCTTGAGGGATTCGTTGTACTTCGTCATCTTGGCAACGAGCTCGGCCGGGGGCTCGAAGTCCGCCCCGGCGCTCTCGTACACCTTCGGGATCACCAGCAGCATGAATCGCATCGCGGCCTCGCCTCGAGTTCTGGGTTCCGAGCCCGGACTCTCCGGGCCTCTTGCAGGCGTCGAACGGGCGTCCTTGGAATCGACAGTCTTCTAAGTGTATGTGGCATCAAGACTTGGCGACGTAGCCCGCGAGGCGCCCCAGCGTCTGCTGCAGCCCCTCGACCGCCCCGAACTGTTCCGCCGTGTGGTCGCGTTCGACCGCCGTGTCGAACAGCATGCGGACCGTGACGGCAGTCCTGCCGCCGACGTCGGCGAAGGTAACCGTCGCGTGGAATTTCGGACCGGAGACGTGATCGTAGACCAGTCGCTCCGGCGGCGTGACCTCGACGTACACGATCCTGTTCTGGTAATCGCGGCCGTCGGGACCGTGCATGACGAAGCGCCAGACCCCACCGGGCCGGACGTCCATCTCGTAGATCGTGGTGGTGAATCCGTTCGGACCCCACCAGTGTGCAATGTGCTCCGGTTCGGTCCACACACGGAACACCAGCTCGCGTGGAGCATCGACCACGCGCGTGGCCGTGATTTCACGGCTGGCGGTATCGTCGGGTGAGGCTGACATCGGTCGCCTTATCGGAGCACGCGGTAGGACAGGTGCGTCACCTGGGAGGAGGGACGGACGGTCATGATCTCGAGTGCCGGCAGATCGCGGCCCCCGTCGAACAAACGCACCCCTTCGCCCATCAGCAGCGGCGCAATGTGCACGTGGAGCTCGTCCACGACGCCCGCCCGGAGCGCCTGCTGAATCGTCGCAGCCCCGCCCGAGATCCTGACGTCCTTGTCCCCGGCGGCACGGCGTGCCTGTTCCAGCGCACTGTCGAAGCCGTCGGTCACGAAATAGAACGTGGTGCCCCCCGGCCTGACCCATGGGTCGCGGGGCGTGTGCGTGAGGACGAAGACGGGGGTGTGGAAAGGGGCCTTCTCGGGCCAGCCCACTTCCCCCTCGTCGAACATCCGCCGGCCCATGACATTGGCGCCGATCCGGGCCAATACCGCCCGGACGATGTCGTCGTCGGGGCCGGTCTCCCCGCCCGGCATCTGGAGATGCTCGCGGAAACTCGCGAGCCCGAACAGCCACTCATGGATCCGCGTCCCGCCGTCCCCCAGGGGATTGCCCGGGCGTCCGTTCGGGCCCGCGATCAGGCCGTCCAGCGACATGCCGACGTCGACGAAGACTCTGCCGCTAATTCTTGCGGTCATGTCGCTTCCCTCGCTGTTGCAGAACACGCAGGTAATCTTCCAGCCGGTCGAAGCTCTGGTCCCAGAAGCGGCGATAGTACTCGATCCAGTCAGCCGCGGCGGCCAGCGGGCGGGCGTCGAGCCGGCAGCGCGAGACGCGGCCGTCGCGGCTGCGACGGACCAGGCCGGCGCGCTCGAGCACGCGGAGATGTTTCGAGATCGCGGGGCGCGAGACGGCGAACGGCTCCGCCAGCTCGCCGACCGTGGAGTCGCCGGCCGCGAGCCGGGCGAGGATGGCCCGGCGGGTGCCGTCGCCCAGTGCGGAGTACACGGCGTCCAGGCGCGCTGCACTGGTAACCATATGGTTACCAGTATACGGCGCCCGCACCGGCTGTCAAGGCGGGATCAATGGCCGAGGTCGACCGTGATGCTGCGCCACTTGCCCTGACGGAAGCGCAGCACGCTCAAGGCGCAGCGGGTGATGTGCCCGCACAGGATGGCGGTCCACACGTCGACCGCATGCAGGTCGCGCGTCGCCTGCCACCAGGCGCAGAGGCCGAGCGGCACCACGATCTGGGACACGATCGAGATGTACAGGGGGGAGCGCGTGTCGCCCGTCCCCTGCAGCCCCCCGGTGTAGGTGAGGGCGACGCTCACGAACAGGCCGGACACGCTCAGGAAGGCGAGCAGCTGCGTCCCCACGGCGACGACGCCCGGATCGCTCATCCCGAACAATCCGAGCAGGGCGCGGGGGATCGTGAGGAACAGGACGCCGATCGTGGCGGCGAGCGCGACGCCTATCCCCGCGGCGATGTGGACGCCGCGTACCGCGCGCTCCGGACGGGCCGCCCCCAGGTTCTGTCCCGCGACCGTGGCGGCCGCGCCCAGCAACCCGACCGAGGTCCACGTGATGAACGAGAACAGCTCGGTGTACCCGATCGCGTACGCCGCCTGCGCCTGCGCGCTCTGGGCGAGCGAGCCGATGAAGCGCAACAGCAGCACGCCGGCGACGTTCATCGCGACCCCCTGAACGCCCGTGGGCAACCCGAAGCGGAACAGCGCCCGGATGATGCCCCAATCCGGTCGCCAGTCCATGCCGCGATGCCACAGCACGGGCAGCGAGCCGGAGAACAGCAGGTAGACGGCGAATCCGCTCACGACAAATCCGGCCACCGTGGTACCGACGGCTGCGCCGGCGGTGCCCAGCCGGGGCAGGGGGCCGAGGCCCGTGATCAGGGCAACGTTGCACACCACGTTCAGCACCGTCAGCATGATCCCCAGCCGCAGCGGGGTGCGCGGATCGCCTGCCGCCCGCAACGCTCCGCTCACCATGAAGAAGAACAGCGACCCGAGACTGCCCACGAACATGATGCGGAGGAAGGGCAGGGCCTCGACGCGCACCGCGGGCGCCGCATGCACCACGCCGAGCAGCGCCGGCGCGAGCACCCAGCCCAGCGGGGCCAGTACCAGGCCCCACAGCGCGACGGCGGCGAGGAACGCCTGATGGACGGTGCGATTGACCTTCTCGGGCTCGTTGGCTCCCGCGAAGCGGGCGACCAGCACCCCCATCCCGCTGAACACCGACATGACGAACACGATGACGACGATGAAGATCTGGATCGCCACGCCGATGGCCGCGTTGCCGGCATACCCCACGAGGTGGCCCACCAGGGCATGATCGACCATCCCCTGCAGGCCGCCGATGAGGTTCTGCAGCATCGTGGGCCAGGCGAGCATCCAGACGGCACGGGACAGCGGTCCTTCGACGATGGAGCGGTCGAGTGCCCTGGCCTGGCGCGGGTTCGTCATGGATCGAGTGCGAGGGGCAGGAGCGGCCGCCGCGTCAGACCCGGCGCAGCTTCCAGCGGCCGCGGCGGAACAGCACCACGCTCACGAGCCCGAGCGAGGAGTACCCGACGAGGATCGCGAGAAACGCCCCGAAGGGGCCGAGGTCCAGCACCCGCGCGAGCACGTACGCGAGCGGGATCTCCAACAGCCAGAAGCAGGCGAGATTGATCCAGGTGGGCGTCCAGGTGTCGCCCGCGCCGTTGAACGCCATGGTGAGCACCATGCCGAGCGCGTAGAACACGAATCCATAGCTCATAGTGCGCAGCGCGAGGGCGGCGATCGGAGCGGCGCCGGGATCCTGCGTGAAGAGCCGGACGATCGGGCCGGCGAGCAGGACGAACACCAGCCCCACGACGCCCAGCACCACCATGTTGTACCTGCCGGCGATCCACACCGCCTGCTCGGCGCGGTCGGGGTTGCGCGCGCCGAGCGATTGCCCGACGAGCGTGGCGGCGGCGTTGGACAGGCCCCAGGACGGCAGCAGGCAGAAGATCACGAGCCGGATCGCGATGGTGTAGCCCGCGACGGCGGCGCTGCCGAAAGTCGAGATGATGCGCACCAGGCCGATGTAGCTCGCCGTCCCGACGAGGACCTGGAAGGTGCCGGAGCCCGACAGGCGCAGCAGGTGGGTCATCACCGCCGGGCGCAGGGCGAGGTGCGTTTGCCGGACGGACACGCGCGCATCGCCGCGGCTCAACCGGTACAGCTGATAGAGGACGCCCGTACCGCGGCCGATCGTGGTCGCCACCGCGGCCCCGGTGACGCCGAGCCGGGGGAACGGGCCGAGCCCGAAGATGAGGCAGGGGCCGAGCATGATGTTGATCGCATTGGCGAGCCAGAGGACGCGCATCGCGATGGCCGCGTCGCCGGCCCCGCGAAAGATCGCGTTGATGAGGAACAGCAGCAGGACCGTGGCACTGCCGCCCAGCATCGTGCGCGTGTAGCCCGCACCGAGTGCGGTGACGGCCGGGGTGGCGCCCATGAGAGCCAGCAGCCGTGGCGCCAGGGTGATGCCGAGCACCGCCACGATGGCGGCGAGGACGAGTCCGATGGCGATCCCCTGGACGGCCGCCTCCGCGGCGGCCTCGGGCCGCTTCTCCCCGATCCGGCGGGCCACCACAGCCGCGACGCCGATCGAGAGTCCCATCGCGGCGGTGTAGACGAGGGTCAGCATCGATTCCGTCAGGCCGACCGTCGCCACGGCGTCCGGGCCCAGGCGGGACACCCAGAACACGTCCACCACGGCGAAGATCGATTCCATCGCCATCTCGAGCACCATCGGGATGGCGAGCAGCACGATCGCGCGGTTGAGGGAGCCGGCGGTGTAATCGTGGGGAACGCCGCGAATGGCATCCCGGATCACCGCCCACCAGGTGTTGCCGGCAGGTGCCGCGACCGTCACGGCCGGTTCGGTCATGCGCTGCAGCCCCTCTGCTTGGGTACGTGCGGGCGCCGTTCGCGGCCCCGAGCGATCGCGGCTGGTCGGCCGGCGGGGAATCCGCCCGAAGATAATCGGGCGGTATATTCTTGTGGTTCCCATCCTGGAACCCTGACATGTGTCGGAACATCAAAACCCTCGCCAATTTCGCGCCGCCGGCGACCGACGA
>DATDED010000325.1:0-12903 GCA_036523455.1 Gemmatimonadales bacterium | reverse complement strand
GTCGCGCTCGAACGGAAAGACCGCATAGAAGGTCGTGTCCACCGGCGCCCCCGCGCCGCCCGCGGGCCAGTTTCGGCTCACGAGCCAGACGATCACCGCTACGGCCCCTACCATGGACGTGATCGCGATCGAGCGACGCCAGTTGGGCTTCTCCCGGACGTCGGGCGCCGCCAGCGCCGCCGCGAACTCCCCCGCCGTCGCGAACCGGTCCGCCGGCACCTTCGCCAGCGCCTTGAACACCGCCCGCTCCACCCCGACCGGCACCGTCGTCCGCACCGTGCGCAGCGGGGGCACCGGATCCGAGAGATGACGCGCGAGCACTGCCTGTGCCGTGGGGCCCGGGAACGGCGGCTGCCCCGCGAGCAGCTCGTACAGCACGCACCCCAGCGCGTAGATGTCGCAGCGGCTGTCCACCACCCCACCCGAGGCCTGCTCCGGCGACATGTAGGGCGGCGTCCCCGGCGAGAGCCCGCTTCCCGTGAGGCTGTCCGAGTCCGCGGCCTGGTTGATCGCGCGCGCGATCCCGAAGTCGGCCACCAGCGCCAGGCCGTCGGAGAGCAGGATGTTCTCGGGCTTCACATCACGATGGATGAACCCCTGGCGGTGCGCGTAATCGAGCGCCAGCGCCACCTCGCGCGTGATCGCGAGCGCATCGGCGATCGGGAGCTGCGTCTCCCGCTCCAGCCGGTGGCGCAGCGATTCGCCCTCCACGAACGGCATCACGTAAAACAGGAATCCCCCGGCGTCACCGGAGTCGAGCAGCGGCAGGATGTGTGGATGATTGAGATGCGCGAGGATGTCGATCTCGCGCAGGAACCGCTCGGCGCCGAGCGCCGCGGCCAGCTCGCGGCTCAGCACTTTCACCGCGACGCGCCGGTCGTAGCGCAGGTCCCGCGCCAGGTACACGGTCGCCATCGCCCCGTGCCCCACCTCGCGCTCGATGTCGTACCGGCCAGCGAGCGCGCCCCGGAGCCCCTCTACTCCGGTCATCACATTGCGAGAAGATGCAGCAATACCGGGAGTCCGTCAGGGGCTCGGGTCGTCGCGCCACCCCGCTTCACGGTGTACGTTGCGTCCTATGCTCCGCACAGCCCCTCTGGTTCTCACCCTGCTCGCGGCGCTCCTGGCACCGGCACCGCGCGCCGCACAGGGCCCCCCTGGCACGGATATCTGGTTGGCCGATCTCACGTTACGCGACGGCCACGTGGCTCTTGGCACGCCGGTGAACGTCACCGCTCGCGCGGGCTACGACAACCAGCCGGCCTTCCTCCCTGATGGCTCGGGGCTGCTGTACACGCGCATCGGCACCGACGCCCAAGCCGACGTGTGGCGCTACGACTTCGCCACGCGCTCGGCACGCGCGATCATCACCACGCCCGAAAGCGAATACTCACCCACGCCCATTCCGGGCGGCGACATCTCGGTCGTCCGGGTCGAGCGGGACTCGACCCAGCGCCTGTGGCGCTTCGACGCCGACGGCACCAACCCGACGCTGCTGCTCGAGCGGCTCAAACCCGTCGGGTACCACGCCTGGACCGGTGAGCGCACCCTGGCCTTGTTCGTCCTCGGCAGTCCCAACGCGCTGGTGCTCGCGACCGCCGGCGGCGAGCGCGCCGACACGGTGGCCCGGGACATCGGCCGCTCGCCGCAGTCCGTCCCCGGACGCCACGCCGCGACCTTCGTCCAACGCGTGGATTCGACGGAGTCGTGGCTGGCGGAAGTGGACGGCGAGACCCACGCGGTGCGGCGCCTGGTGCGGCTCCCCCCCGGCGCGGATTTCCACGCCTGGACCCCCGGCGGGCTGGTACTCACGAGCGACGGCGTGACGCTGTATCAGTGGGATTCGCACGCGGCAGGACCCTGGGTGCCCGTCGCCGATCTCGCGGCCCTCGGCCTGCGCGAAGTGACTCGGCTCGCGGTCAGCCCCGGCGGCGACCGGCTGGCGCTGGTCGCTCCCGATCCGTCTCCCTGAGGCGGGGGGGCGCTCAGGACCGCCGCAACTCGGGCAGCCGCCACGCGGCGGTGGCGACGGCGAGCGCACAGATCAGGCCACCCGTCCCCACGGCCACGGGGGCCCCGTAGCGCTCCGCGAACGCCCCCACCAGGAACGCCCCCACCGGCGACAGCCCGACGAACACGAACGAATAAAACCCCATCACCCGGCCGCGCAGCTGGTCGGGGACGAGCGTTTGCAGCATGGTGTTGGTCAGCGCGTTGTTCACGATCATCGCGCATCCCGCCAGGGCGAGGACGACGAGCGACAGCGGAAACACGCGCGACAGCGCGAAGACCGCCACCAGGAGCCCGAACGAGGTTCCGCCGACGGTCATCAGCGCGCCCTTGCGGACGATGCGCCCGCTGTTCAAGGCGATCGCCAGCGCGCCCAGCATCGCTCCGACCCCCACGGCCGCGGTGAGCGCGCCGTAGCCCGCCGCCTGCACGTGCAGCACGTCCCGGGCGAACACGGGCATCATGACGAGGAACGGGAACCCGAACACGCTCAGGATCGCCGTCTGGATCACCAGCGTCTTCACGCGCCGGTCGCTGCGCAGGAACGCGACGACCTCCCGGAACCCGCTCCAGGCCGAGCCCACCGCGGGCCGGGGTTGATACGGCGGGAGGCGCATCACGGCGAGACTGGCGATCACCGCGATGTAGCTCACGCCGTTCAGGAAGAAGCACATCCCCACGCCGAGCAGGCTGATCAGCGCGCCCCCGACCGCGGGCCCCACCACCCGCGCCGCGTTGAACATCGACGAGTTCAAGGCGATGGCGTTCATCAGGTCTTCCTTCCCGACCATCTCGACCATGAACGCCTGCCGCGTGGGGATGTCGAACGCGTTGACGATGCCCACGAACAGCGCCAGCACCATGACCTGCCACACCGCCACCACGTGCGTCCACACCAGCACCGCGAGGGCCAGGGCCTCGACCATCTGCAGCGCCTGGGTGAGGATGACGAGCCGGCGTTTGTCCACCCGGTCGGCGACGATGCCGGCGTACAGCGTGAACAGCAGCACGCCCAGGGCGCGCAGCGCCGAGTTCAGCCCGATGGCGAACGGCGAGTTGGTGAGCTGGAGCACCAGCCACCCCAGCGCCACCGACTGCATCCAGGTGCCGACGAGCGAGATGCCCTGACCGAACAGGAACAGCCGGAAGTTGCGGTGGGCGAGGGCGCCGAGGCTTACTCCTGTAGCACTGCGCTCCGGCGTCGCGTCCGTCATGACGAGGAAAATAGCTCTGGCCGCCCGCCGGTCGAATGGATATCCTTTGCTGCCCTGACCGACGACCCCCGGAATGCCGCTGTTCGAAAAAGTTCAAGCTGCGCTGGCCGACCGCTACGCCATCGAGCGCGAGATCGGCCGCGGTGGCATGGCCACGGTCTACCTCGCCCGGGACCGGAAGCACGACCGTCAGGTCGCCGTGAAGGTGCTGCACCCCGACCTCGCGGCCTCGCTCGGACCCGACCGGTTCCTGCGCGAGATCAAGGTCGCCGCGCGGCTCTCTCATCCCCACATCGTATCGCTGCACGACTCGGGTCAGGCGGGCGAGTTCCTCTACTACGTCATGCCGTACATCGAGGGCGAATCCCTGCGGCAGCGCCTCAACCGGGAGAAGCAGCTGCCGCTGGACGAGGCGCTCGAGATCGCGCGCCACGTGGCGAGTGCCCTGGGGTACGCCCACAGCACCGGCGTGGTCCACCGGGACATCAAGCCCGAGAACGTGATGCTGCATCAGGGCGAAGCCGTCGTCACCGATTTCGGCATCGCCAAAGCGGTCACCTCGGCCGCCGGGGAGCACCTGACGCAAACCGGGTCCACGGTGGGAACGCCGGCGTACATGAGCCCCGAGCAGGCCGGCGGCGCGGAGGACATCGACGGCCGCAGCGACGTCTACAGCCTGGGGTGCGTGTTGTACGAGATGCTCGCCGGCCGCCATCCCTTCGAGGCCACGACGCCGCAGGCGATGCTGGTCAAGCACCTCACCCAGCCGGTGCCGTCGCTGCGGGCGGTGCGTGCCGGGCTCCCCGAGAGCGTCGAGCGAACCGTCACGAAGGCGCTCGCCAAGGAGCCGGCCGAGCGCTTCGCCACGGCCACCGAGTTCGCCCAGGCGCTGCATTCCGGATCCACTCCTCCCGGCGTGTCGACGGTGAGCCAGCCGGTGGTCGCCGGCAAGTCCGCTCCGGTTTCCAAGTCCGTGGCGGTGCTGCCGTTCGCCGACATGAGTCCGCAGCGCGACCAGGAGTACTTCTGCGAGGGGATCGCCGAGGAGCTGATCAACGCCCTGATGCGGATCGACGAGCTGCGGGTCGCCTCGCGCACCAGCGCGTTCGCGTTCAGGGGCAAGAGCGAGGACATCCGCGAGATCGGTCGCAAGCTCCAGGTGGACCACGTGCTCGAAGGCAGTGTACGCAAGGCCGGGAACCGGCTCCGCATCACGGCCCAGCTCCTGAAGGTGGCCGACGGCTATCAGCTGTGGTCGGAGCGCTACGACCGCGAGCTCGAGGACGTGTTCGCCATTCAGGACGAGATCGCACAGAACATCGCGCGGGCGCTGCGGGTCGTGATGACCGATCAGGCGAAAGCGATCGTCAAGCCGCAGACGGCCGATGTCGCCGCCTACGACTACTACCTGCGGGGCCGCGGCTTCTTCCACCAGTGGCGCAAGAAGAGCCTGCTGTTCGCCCGCCAGATGTTCACGCGCGCCATCGAAATCGACGCGGGCTATGCGCTGGCCTATGCCGGGATCGCCGACTGCTGCTCCTCCCTGTACACCTGGTTCGACGCCAACGAGACCTACCGCGAGGAGGCGGAGCGGACGAGCCTGCGCGCCCTCGAGCTGGATCCAGCGCTGGCCGAGGCACACGAGTCCCGGGGCGTCGCGCTCACCGTCGCCAAGCGATGGGACGAAGCCAGGCGCGAGTTCGAGACCGCCATCAAGCTCAGCCCGAAGCTGTTCGAAGCCTACTACTTCTACGCACGCTTGTGCTTTCTCCAGGGCAACCTGGAGGAGGCGGGACGCTGGTTCGCGGAAGCGGCACGGGTCCGCCCGGAGGACTATCAGGCCCTGGCGCTGCTGGGCACGATCTACGCAGACCTGGGCCGGGCGGAGGACGCCCGGACCACGTTTGAACGCTCGTATCAGGTTGTCGAAAAGCACGTGGAGATGTATCCCGACGACGCCCGGGCCTATTACATGGGCGCGCTTGATGCGATCGCGTTGGGGCGGCGCGAGCAGGCGGAAGCATGGGTTGGGCGGGCGCTCGCGATCGACCCCGAGGATCCGCTGATCCTGTACAACGTCGGTTGCGTGTACGCGCGGCTCGGCAAGGCCGGGCAGGCGCTCGATTGCCTGGAGCGAACGGTCGCCCACGGCGGCACCGGCCACCGCGGCTGGATGCGGAACGACGGCGACCTCGCGTCACTGCGCGGGAACCCCCGGTTCGAGGCGATGATCCGGGACGAGTAACGCACCGACACCACCCGGTTGCTTTCCGCCCCCCGGGGACGCCACATTCCCTAGGTCATGCGCTCCACCACTTACGCCAAGTACCTCCCCGAGCTGGCCGACACGATCAACCTCCAGGGCCTGCTCGACCAGCTGGCCGACTTCCTGCTGCAGTCGGGCTTCGCGGGCGGTCCCTACAATCACCCCTTCTGGGGCGAGTTCGGCGGCGACGACGCCGACCGCTCGATGGACGCCCTGCGCCAGGCGATCCTCCAGGCCCTCATGGACTCGGGGCAGCTCACCCCGGAGATGCTGAAGGTGCTGCGCGGCGAATCCACGGGAGACACGCAGCGCGACGCCGAGCTCGAGGGCCAGCTCGCCGAGCTGCTCGACAAGATCGTGCAGCGCCTCATGGAAGAGGGCTACCTCAACGTCTCCGAAGCGCCCAAGATGCCCGGCGCGCAGCAGCCGATGTTCGGCCCCGGCGGCATGGCGCGCGAGGCCGCGCAGCAGGTGCAGTTCTCCCTCACCGACAAGGCCATCGACTTCCTCGGTTACAAGACGCTCAAGCACCTGCTGGGGAGCATCGGGAAATCGAGCTTCGGGGCGCACGAGACAGAGCACCTGGCCACGGGCATCGAGACGGAGGGGGCGAGCAAGGCGTACGAGTACGGCGACACGCTGAACCTCGACGTGAACGCGACGCTCTCGTCGGCGATCGAGCGCGAGGGACTGGGCGTCCCGATCAACCTCGAGTACGAGGATCTGAAGGTGCACCAGGCCGAGTACCGCAGCTCGTCGGCGACGGTGCTGATGCTCGACTGCTCCCACTCGATGATCCTGTACGGCGAGGACCGCTTCACGCCGGCCAAGAAGGTGGCGCTCGCCCTCACCCATCTGATCCGCACCCAGTTCCCCGGCGATTCGCTGCGCGTCGTGCTGTTCCACGATACGGCGGAGGAGATTCCGCTGGCGCGGCTCGCCCACGCCCAAGTCGGCCCCTACCACACGAACACCGCCGAGGGGCTCAAGCTCGCGCGCCGGATTCTGCTGGCGCAGAAGAAGGACATGCGGCAGATCATCATGATCACCGACGGCAAGCCGTCGGCGCTCACGATGCCCGACGGCCGTATCTACGTGAACTCGATGGGGCTCGATCCCCAGATCCTGCAGGCCACCTATCGCGAGGTGGCGGAGTGCCGCCGCGCGGGGATTCTCATCAACACCTTCATGCTGGCGCGGGACCGCAGTCTGGTGGAGTTCGTGAAGACGGTGAGCGCGATCTGCCGCGGCAAGGCATACTTCACCAACACGATGACGCTGGGACAGTTCATTCTCATGGACTTCATGCGGAGGAAAACCCGTCGTGTCTCGTAGCCTGAGCGCCACTTTCATCCTCAGCCTCATTGCCTCTGCTGCCGCGCCCGCCCAGGCGCGGTTTTCCATTTCCTACCCCGCGTCGGTCCATGCCGAGGCGATCACCGGCCGCGTGTTCGTGTTCATTAGTCACGACTCGACTCCGGAGCCGCGCCTCAACGGCCACCCGTTCGGCCGCGGCACGCCGCTCTTCGGCACGGACGTCAGCGCCTGGAAGGCGGGCGACACGGCGACGATCGCCGACACGACGCCCGGCTGGCCCTTCAAGAGCTTGAAAGACCTGCCGGCCGGCGACTACTACGTCCAGGCGCTGGTGAACGTGTACACCGAGGTGCATCGCGCCGATGGCCATACGCTCTGGGTGCACTGGGACCAGTGGGAAGGACAGCAGTTCAACCTGTCGCCGGGCAATCTCCATTCGACGGTGACGCGGGTGCACCTCGATCCGACGGTGCACACAGACGTGGCGCTCTCCCTGACGCAGGTGATTCCCCCGATCCCGCTCCCGCCTGACACGAAGTGGGTGAAGCACGTCAAGATCCAGAGCGACCTGCTGACCAAGTTCTGGGGCCGACCAGTGTTCCTCGGCGCCGTCGTGTTGCTCCCGAAGGACTACGACGCCCACCCGGCGGTGCGCTATCCCGTGATCTACGAACAGAACCACTTCGGCCTCTATGCCCCGCTCGGCTTCGCCGAGGACACGACCCCGTGGCCCAAGGTGATCCGGGACGCGATGCAGAGCTACAACCTGGAAACGAGCCCGGAGTTCTACCGCGCCTGGACCGCCCCCGGCTTCCCGCGCATGATCGCCGTCACTTTCCAACACCCCACACCGTTTTTCGACGATTCCTACGCGGTCAATTCGGCGAACAACGGGCCGTACGGCGACGCGATCATGACGGAGCTGATCCCCTATCTCGAATCGCACTTCCGGATCATCGCGAAACCCTGGGCCCGAGTATTGACGGGCGGCTCGACGGGCGGGTGGGAGTCGCTGGCGCTGCAGGTCTATCACCCGGACTTCTTCGGCGGCACGTGGACGCTCTACCCGGATCCGGTGGACTTCCGGCACTACGACCTCGTCAATGCGTACGAGGACACCAACGCGTTCGTGGTCACGAGCCCGGGCGGATTCTTCCTCCAGCCGAGCACCGAGTGGCACCACCCCGAGCGCTACATCATGCGCGCCGGGAACGGCCAGCCGCTCTACACGGTCCGCGAGTACAGCCAGTGGGAGGAGGCGCTGGGAAGCCACGGCCGCTCGGGCGACCAGTTCGAGGCGTGGGAAGCGGTGTACGGCCCCGTGGGCGAGGACGGATACCCGAAACCGCTGTGGGACAAGCGCACCGGCCACATCGACCACGCGGTGGCGCAGTACATGCGCGACCACGGCTACGATCTGCGCGACTACCTGGGCCGCAACTGGGCGAAGCTCGGTCCCCAGCTCGTGGGGAAGATCCACGTGGACGTGGGCGATATGGACAACTTCTACCTGAATCTGGCGGTGTACGACCTGCAGGCCTTCCTCGACGCGATCACCGAGCCGCAGGCCCAGGCCACGTTCCATTACGGGCGGCCTGAGAAGGGGCACGGCTGGCAGCACGCGACGCGCGCGCAGCTGGTGCGCGAAATGGCGGCGGAGATCACGAAGCACGCGCCGCGGGGGGCAGACGCGAGGGCGTGGAGGTATTAGACGGGCGGTCGGGCGGTCGGGCGGTCAGGCGGTCAGGCGGTCAGGCGGTCAGGCGGGCAGGCGGTCAGGCGGTCAGGCGGGCAGGCGGTCAGGCGGGCGGTCAGGCGGGCGGCGCTGGCCGTCTGCGGGCGATTGCCTCATAGAGGCGCCATGTCAGCCGGCTGGCATCAGCTCGCAAGTCGTCAATCTGCTTCCATTCACCGTCAGACAGATAGCCGAGCTTCCAGGCTAGCCGCAGGAGGTAGGACACCTCGGACAACGATCCGAGAGCGATATCGAGGTAGCGCCGGAACTCACGAGGGCCCTGCTTTGCGGAGCCTTCGGCGATGTTCACCGCGGCGCTGACCGACGCGCGGCGCGCCTGCGAGATCAATCCGTACAGCTCATGCTTCGGGAAGGATCCGGAGACGCGATACACGGCAACAACAAGCGCATCGCACGCTTGCCACGCACGGAACCGCTCGTAGGGCATCATGGGGCCATACCCTAACGCAGCGTGCGTCGTCCACGACACTCGTTTTCACGCCACCCGTATCATCTGACCGGCCTGACCGCCTTGACCGCCTGACCGCCTGACCGCCTTATTCGTACCTCAGCGCCTTCACCGGATCCACCTCCGACGCCCGCCGGGCCGGCACGTACCCCGCCCCGAGCGCCACGATCGCAAGCGCCAGCACCGCCAGCGCGAACACGACCGGGTCGTACCCCTTGAGCTCGAAGAGCAGCGAGCTGGCCGCTTTCCCGAGACCGAGGGCTCCGGCGACGCCGATCACGCCGCCTACCGCCATCATCACCGAGACCTGGCGCAGGACCATGGCGCGCACGCGGGCCCCGTCCGCGCCGAGCGCCATGCGCACGCCGATCTCCCGGGTGCGCTGCGCCACCGTGTAGGCGAGCACACCGTACAGCCCGATCGCGGCGAGCAGCGTGGCGAGCACAGCGAACGACGCCGACAGGATACTGATCATGCGGTCCAGGAACACGTTGTCGCGGACCTGTTGCGGCATGGTCTTCAGCTGTTCCACGGGAAGGCCAGGATCGATGCCCTTCAGCACGCCGCGCAGCTCCCCGAGCAGCGCCTGGGGCCGGGAGGAGCGGACGTAGAAATTCATGTCCGTGACGTGCGAGTCCTGCCGCCAGGGCAGGTAGAACACCGGCGGCACCGGCAGCTTCACGTCGCTGTACTTGATGTCCGGGATCACGCCGACGATCTGGATGGTCATCGAGTCGGGCCCGCGCGTCGACATGAACTTCCCGACCGCGCCGTTCGTCAGACCGAACTTCTTCACGAACGCCTGATTCACGACCGCGACCTCCGGCGCGCCCAGATGGTCGGCGATCGCGAACTCCCGTCCGGCGAGTAGGGGAACGCCGAGCGCCGCGAAATACCCGGCGCCGATCTCGTTGAATCGCGAGCCGTTGTCGACGTCCGGGCCCGCCGGAAATCCCTGGACGTTCACGCCCGTGCCCCAGTTGTCTCCCGCGAGCAGCGGCACGAGCGAGCTCGAGACCGCGTTCACCCCGGGCAGCGCCGCCAGCGCCTCCTCGACCCGACCGTAGAGCTGCAGCGCCCGGGCGCTGTCGTAGCCGCTCCGCTCGGGAGCGAGACTGAACGTGACGATGCTGTCGACGCGGATCCCCAGGTCCACGCGGGTCACGTTGACCAGACTCTTCATGAACAGGCCCGCCGCGATGAGCAGGGCCATTGCGAGGGAGATCTGTACCGTGACGAGGGATGCACGGAACCGAGCGGCGCTGCGGGCGCCGGAGATCTGTCCCGCGTTGGCGCGGATCGCCGTGACCAGGTCGCTGCGCGTGCTGTGCCAGGCGGGGAACATCCCGAAGACGAGACCCGTGGCGATCGCCAGCGCGGCCGCGAAGAGCAACACCGCCGGTTGCAGCGTGAAATCGAAGATCTGCCCCGCGTCGCTCGGCAGCAGCGCGGCGATGGCGTTCAGAGTCCACTTGGCGACGATCAGACTGGCAATGCCGCCGAGCGACGCCAGGATCACCGACTCCGTGAGCAGCTGCGCCAGCAGATGACGGCGGCTCGCTCCGAGCGCCAGGCGTACGCCCATCTCCATCGCGCGTCCCGCGCCCCGGGCGAGCAGCAGGTTGGCGATGTTCGCGCAGGCGATGAGCAGCACGATGCCGGTGACGCTGAACAGCATGAAGAGCGGTGTCTTCGCCTCGCGCTGCATCGTGCTCTGGCCGCGCCACCCCGGGGTGACCTCCACCTGCCTCGCCTTGAACCGCGCGAGGGTCTGCTCGCTCATGCCCTTCTGCTGCGGGGCCTCGATGTCCGAGATGATCGGGTGATAAACGGCGTTGAGGCCGGCGCCGGCCTGGGTCTGCGAGACCCCCGGTTTGACCCGGCCGAACAGGTAAACCCAGTAGGCCCGGCGGTTCTCGAATTCCCGGAAGCCGATCGAGAGCACCCCCCGCATCGTAATAGGGACGAACACGAGCGGCCGGTTCCCCAGCGTGGTTCCCTCGAAGCCGCGCGGGGCCACACCCACGATGTTCATCGGCTGCCCGTTGACCGTGATGGTCCGCCCCACCACGCCGGGGTCGGATCCGAAATGGGTCTGCCAGAAACTGTACGAGAGGACCGTGACGAAGTTGGCGCCGATGCTCTGGTCGTCGGCGGGGCTGAGCAGGCGTCCCACGGCGGGCCGGAGCTCGAGGGTCGGGAAGTAGGATCCCGACACGTACAGCCCGTCCCCCGTCATGGGCTCGCCGCCGTACGACAGACTCACGCCGAACCCGCGGTGCGCCGCGAGTCCCGTGAGCACCGTCTGACCCCGCTCGAGATCGCGGAACATCGGGTAGCTGAACACGACCTCGCAGTCCCCCGCCTGGCTGCAGGACGTGGACCCGGGCTTGGGGCCCGGGGCCCCGAGGTTCACGAGCCGGTCCGAGTCCGGCACGGGCAGCGCGCGCAGCATGATCTGGTCGAACAGCGAGAACATCGCGGCATTGGCCCCGATCCCGAGGGCGAGGGAGAGGACCGCGATCGCCGTCACGAAGGGGGTCCGGAACAGGGTGCGGAAGGCGAGCTTGATGTGCCGCATGCGGCGATCCGATCGGAAGTGGACCTAGGTAGGACGCAGCCCGAGGCGATCGGGTTTCCGGGCCGGCCGGCTCACCCCAGCGACTGGAGCCGCTGCTCGAGCTCGCGCGCCGTCTGGACCCGGTCCTCGGGCTTCTTGGCGAGGAGGCGCAGGACCAGGGCCGAAAAGGCCGCCGGGACCTCGGGGTTGACCTCCGCCGGGGGGCGGGGTTGCTCGGTGAGGAGCTTCGCCACCAGGTTCATGACCGTCGGGGCCTGGAATGGCGGCTGCCCGGTGAGGCACTCGTACAGCACGACCCCGGCGGCGTACAGGTCGCTGCGGGCGTCCACCGCCTCCGCCATGAGCTGCTCGGGGGGCATGTAGGCCGGCGTCCCCACGACGAGCCCCGCCTCGGTGATCGACGTCGAGCGTTCGGCCAGGCGCGCCACGCCGAAGTCCATCACCTTGAGCACCCCCAGATCGTCGAGCAGCATGTTCTGCGGCTTGATGTCCCGGTGGATGACGCCGTGCTCGTGCGCGACCGCCAGCGAGTGCGCCAGCTGGGTGCCGACCGCGATGGCCGATGAGACGCCCAGGCGCCCCCGCGTGTCGATCAGCTCCCGGACCGTGATCCCTTCCACGTATTCCATGGTCAGGAAGCACACGCCGGACCACTCGCCGAAATCGTGCGTGCGCACGATGTTGGGATCCGAGAGGCGGCGCGCCAGGCGGATCTCGTCCTTGAAGCGCACCATGAGGTTCAGGTCGCTCACGAACTCGGGCCGCAGCGTCTTGATCGCGACCTCTTCCTCGAGCTCCAGGTCCCGCGCGCGGTAGACCGTCCCCATGCCGCCCCGCCCCAGCACCGCCAGGATCTCGTAGCGCTGCGCGAAATGGTCGCCGGTCTTCAGGTTGCCGCCGTCCAGGGCGACCGCGAACTCCTTGGAGTCGCGCCGCGCCCACTCGATCTCCTGGCGCAGATCGCGCACCCGGTCCCGCAGCCGCTCCTCGCGGGCTCTGATCTCCGTGACCATGTTGTCGAACACCCGGGCTAGCTGGCCCAGCTCGTCGCCGCGCGCGGAGACTTCCGCGAGGGCTCCGGGCCGATAGCTCCCCGCTTCGACCGCGGTCGCCGCCGCCGTGACCCGGTTCACCTGCTGGAGGTATTCCACCTCCAGATCCCGCAGCCGCTTCTTCTCGAGTGACGCATTTATCCGCGCGCGCAAGAGCACGGGGTCGAACGGCTTGTGCAGGTAATCCTCGGCGCCGTGCTCGATACAGCGCACGATGCCGGGCAGCTCGTCCAGCGCCGAGAGCATGATCACGGGGATG
>DATDED010000324.1:0-6632 GCA_036523455.1 Gemmatimonadales bacterium | reverse complement strand
CCCGGCCACGAAGACCGCCACGCTCGAGGCGGGCCGCGGTCGCGAGGTCCGCTTCACTTTCCGCGGCGCGGCCGGCGACACGGCGGTGCTCCGCTTCAAGGTGACGAGCGGTGTCAACGCCGACGCGGTGGAATCCCGACTGCCGATCGAGCTGCCCTACCGGCCGCGGGCGTTCGAGGTGGCGGGGACGCTGGTCGATTCCACGTCGGCCGAGTTCGTCTTCCCCGAGGCGATCGATCCGGAGCGGTCGCGACTCGTGCTGTCCTACGGAGCGTCGCCTCTCGCGCTGATCCGCGGCTATCGGGAAACGCTGCACGTCTACCCCTACTACTGCACCGAGCAGACGGCGAGCGTGGCACTGCCGCTCATCGCGCTGTACCGCGCGCAGAAGCAGCTCGGCGGGGCGCCGCTCCTCAAGGGCGACCCCGCGGCGGAGATCGGCCAGGCGGTGGCGATCATCACCGGCCGCCAGCGCGACGACGGCGCCATCGGCTACTGGAGCCGCGGCGATTGGTCGTCCCCGTGGTTGTCGGCGTACGCGGGGCGGACATTGCTCGCCGCGCGCGCCGCGGGCGTGGCGGTGAACGATTCGGCGGTGCAGCGGCTCGCCAGGTATCTCTCGACGTGGCTGCACAACCCGGCGCGCCTGATGATCCCCGTGTTCCACTGGTACGACGATCAGAAGGTCTTCCTCGGCGAGCGCGTCGCCGCGGCCGATTTCCTTTCGCGCGCGGGACTCCCCGACATCGCGGTGGAGAACGATCTGCTCCAGCGGGCCCCTCAACTCTCCTGGGAGGACCGCTTCCTCCTGGCGGAGATGCTGGCGCGACGCCGTGAGCTGACGGCCGCCCGCGCGCTGCTCATTCCGGCCTGGGCGCAGCTGAAGGTCGAGGGCCGTCGCGCCGTGCTCCCGTCGGACATCTCGGCCAAGTACTTCTATTTCTGGTCCACCATCCGGCCGGCGGCACGGCTGCTCACGGCGACGCTGGTGGTCGATCCGCAGAGCCCCTTCGTGGGCCCGCTGGTGGAGACCGTGGCCCAACGCGGTCGGGCCGAAGGTTTCGACTGGTGGTGGGACACGCAGGACTACGCCTCGGCGGTCGAGGCGCTCACCCGCTACGACACGTATCGCCGCGCCGCCGCCGAGCGGCCGGTGCGGGTGAGCCGCGGGGCCCGCGTGCTGTTCCAGAAGCCGTCCGGCGGCACGTTCAGCGACACGACGATCGCGCTCACCGGTCTCCTCGCGACGCGCCCGGACGGCAAGCAGGCGCTGCAGGTCTCGCTGGTCGCGCCGGGGACCGGTGCGCCGGTCTTCTATTATCTGACGGTGCGCGAGGTCCCGCAGGGGCGCCCCGTGAGACCATCGGACGCCGGGATCCGCGTGGAGCGCTGGTACGAGCGCTACGATGCGCCGACACCCATCACTCGCGCCGTCGAGGGAGACCTCGTGCGGGTCAAGCTGCGCGTCACCATCCCCGCGCTGCGCAACTTCATCCTGGTGGACGACGCGCTGCCCGCCGGCCTCGAGGCGGTGGACATCTCGTTGCGGGGGGCGGGCCTGCCCCCGGTGGCGCGGCAGCAGAACCAGGAAGAGAATCCCGACGAGGAGGAGCAGCAGGTGGCCGGCGCCGAGGGGGCCGGCTGGTACTACGGGTACTGGGAGTACGGCTGGTGGTCGCCGTGGGACCACCGGGAGCTGCGCGACGATCGCGTGGTGTACGTCGCCACCACACTCTGGCCCGGGACCTACACCATGACCTACGTGGCGCGTGCCACGACGCCCGGCGTGTTCGTGCGGCCGCCCGTGTACGCGGAGGAGATGTACAACCCGGGGGTGAACGGGCGCAGCGACGGCGGGGTGTTTACCGTAACGGCAAAGGGGCCGTGAGGGGCCCTTCCGTCCGGAGTTTGACGGCTTGAACCGGGAGGGTTACTAGACACCAGAGCATGCTCAAACCCAGCCTTCATGTATCGTCTTTTCCAAGGAGGCAAAGATGACACTGGACATGCTGGTGGTCTGGATTGTGGTTGGAGGGATTGCCGGTCTGCTGGCAGATGCGCTGATCAAGAACATTAAGGTTGGACTCGTCGGAGCTATCCTCATCGGGATACTCGGCGCATTCATCGGTGGCTGGCTGTTCAGGCAGTTGGGTATACACGTGGGAACGGGCCTAATCGCAGACGTTTTCACGGCATTTATCGGCGCCGTGGTGCTGCTCATGCTCCTGAAGGCGCTGCGGAGGCTGTGAGACAGGTTCAGCCAGCCGTTGTTGATGGTGGCGAGCACCTCGATTCCGGCTAGGCTGTCACGCGGGGTGGTGAGGGGGTTGCCACTGAGGATGACCAGGTCGGCCGGCGCACCGGGGCGGATCCCCGCCGGCACCGCCTGCATCCGGTACGCCACCAACCGGGCCTCGGCATCCGGCCGCCCGTCGCCCACCGCGTTGTGCAGGGTCAGGGCCGCCACGTACCCCGCCAGCGGCGGCCCAGGCCGCGTGAAGTAGTCCGACCCCTCCACCAGCCGTGCCCCCATCCGCTCCAGACGGCTCCAGGCGTACACCCGAGCGTCGTTGACTGCACCGACCCGCATGCCGCCGAACGTCGGGTGGTCCGTTACGGCGGAGTTGAAGTTGGACTGAATCGAGAGCACCACGCCGAGCCGGACCGCGCGGCCGAAGTCTTCCTCCCTCGCGTAGGAGAAGTGCTCGATCCGGAGGCGGGTGGGGTCCATCCCCGGGCGCTGGGCGAGGACCGCCTCGCAGGCATCGAGCGCGCGCTTCACCGCCTCGTCGCCGATGGCGTGAATCGCCACACCCAACCCTCGGTCCACGGCACGCAACGCCAGGCCGGTGATTTCCTCCGCCGTCATGCGAGGCACGCCATGTGTGGATGGGTCATCGGCATATGGATGAGTGAGCGCCGCACCCCGGCTGCCGAGCGCGCCGTCGGCGAACAGCTTCAGGTGGGTAATCCGGAGTCGCGGGGAGAGGACGCGATTCGTATCCCGTGCAGCCAGCAGCGAATCGGCCAACGCACTCGGCGCCGGGATCATCAGGTTCACGCGCAGGGGCAGCGGGTCGAGCGAATCAGCCCGCCGCAGCAGCGCCAGGTACCGTCCGAAATCCGCATTGAGCGCCACCAGTCCCGGCACCGGCAGCACGCCCGCGTCGTACATCTCCACCACGCCTCGCGCGGCGAGCGCCTGGGCGCCGAGCTGGAACGCGGCCATCACATCCTGGTCCGAGAGCGCCGGCACCAGCGGCGTCACTAGCTCGTTGGCCCGCTCGAGCAGAATGCCGGTCGGCGCTCCGGACCGGTCTCGGATGATGGTGCCACCGTACGGATCGGGAGTTGCGGCCGTGATACCCGCCAGCGACAACGCCTGTGCATTGAGCCATCCCGCGTGCCCGTCGCTCCGCGCGAGATACACAGGATGACCCGGCGCCGCCGCGTTCAGTACTGCGTTGGTGGGCAGCGCCTGGGTCCCCCACGCAGCCTGGCTCCAGCCTCCACCCACGATCCACGCCCCGGACGGCGCCGTCCTCGTCCGGGCCTTGATCCGCCGGGCGACCTCCTCGAGGCTGGTGGCGCCGCCCAGATCGAGCAGCAACCGGCCGTGATCGCGATCGTTGAGCAGGGCCAGGCCGACATTGAACAGATGGACGTGATGATCGATCAGGGCTGGAGCCACCACCGCGCCATCGAGCCGGAGCACCCTGGTACCAGAACCGGCGTCGGACACCAGGCTGGAGTCCCCGACCGCCACGATCCGCCCGTTCCCGATCGCCACGGCCGTCGGACTCGCGGATGTCGAATCCAGCGTGAGGACTTTTCCCACCGACAGCACGAGATCGATCCGATGGGCCGAGGAGCACCCCGTGGCAAAGATCCCCGCCAGGGATAGCTTCGTCAGCACCGACATCGGCCTTCCGCCAGGAGTCGTCATCAACCCTGGAGTCTGCTGGTCCGTCCCGTCTCGCGCAATCCGGTCTTCGCTGGCGGTGATGATCCTGCTCGCCGGTTCACTCCGGGCGCAGGGCATTCCCGCGAGGCCGATCACCGGATTCTCAGCAGTCGCCGCCCGGCGACAGCACGAGATCGAGGACCGCCTCTCCGCCTTGCTCAGCCGTGATTCCACCGGGACTTTCTTCCGGGAGCTGACTGCCGAGCCCCATCCGGCCGGTACCGAGCGCAACCGGTGGTTGGCCGAGTGGATGGCAGCGCACTGGCGCGCGTACGGGCTGGAGGACGTGCGGCTGCACCGGTACGACGTGCTGCTGCCCTGGCCGGAGCGGATCAGCGTCACGATGGAATCGCCGACCCGGTTCGAAGCGGCGCTCAAGGAGGATTGCTACCCCGAGGATCCCCACGGCTGCGTCGGACCCGAGCTCACTTATCTCGGCATGTCCGCCTCGGGCGACGTAACCGGTGAGCTGATCTATGCCAGCAGCGGCAATCCCAGCGACTACGACTGGCTCGAGGCCCAGGGGATCGATCTTCGTGGCAAGATCGCCATCGTCCGCTATTCCAATCCCTACAGCTACCGCGGCTTCAAGGCGCTGACGGCGGAGCGGCGAGGACTCAAGGCGCTGCTGATCTACTCCGATCCACAGGAGGACGGATACCGGAAGGGACTCACGTTCCCCAACGGGCCCTGGGGACCGGAGAGCCACATCCAGCGCGGGGCCATCACCTACGACTTCATCATCCCCGGCGATCCGCTGACGCCGGGCTGGGCCTCGCTGGACGGCGCCCGGCGGATTCCGGTCGCCGAAGCCACCTCCGTTCCCAAAATCATCGCCGTCCCGATCTCGGCCCATGATGCCGCTCCCCTGCTGAAGGCGCTGACTGGACCGGTCGCTCCACCGGGTTGGCAAGGCGCACTGCCTTTCACGTACCGGGTGGGTGCCGGCCCGGCCACGGTTCGGGTCACCGTGAAGATGGACGATCGCACCCGCTCCATCTGGGTAGTGGAAGGGCGAATCAGGGGCACCGAGCATCCCGAGCAGACGGTGGTGCTGGGCAATCACCGGGATGCCTGGGTCTACGGAGCCGTGGATCCGAGCAGCGGTACCGCCACGGAAATGGAGCTGGCCCGGACGCTCGGCCAACTGGCGCGGGAAGGACATCGGCCGAAACGGAGCGTCGTGCTGGCCAGCTGGGACGCCGAGGAGTGGCACCTCACCGGCTCGACCGAGTGGGGCGAGCAGTTCGCCCGGGAATTGGGCGGCTCGGCCGTCGCCTATCTCAACGTGGACGGCTCCACCAGCGGCCCCAACTTCGCGGCGGGCGCCGTCGCCACGCTCAATCCGCTGATCGTCGAGACGGCACGCGACGTGGCCGATCCCGCCGGTGGCAGCGTCCTCGAGGCGTGGGCCCGCCATAAGTGGGGCCAGAGCCCTCCGACCAACGCGGATTCACTCGACCTGGTCGAGAACAAGCTCGGAAGTGGCTCCGACTACACGGTGTTCCTCAACTTCCTGGGCCTGCCGATCGTGGACATGAGTTTCGACGGCCCCTATGGGGTGTACCACTCCCAGTACGACAACGCGTACTGGATGACCCACTTCGGTGACCCCGGCTTTCGATACATGACCACCATGTCCGACTTGTGGGGCCGGATGGCGCTGCGGCTGGCCAACGCGGAGGTCCTGCCGTTCGATTTCTCGCGGTACGCGGATCTCGTGGGGCGGTTCTTGGACGAGCTTGGCCAAGTGCCCGGGGTGAGCGACCATCTCGATCTTTCCGCAGCCAGGGCGGCACAGAGCAAATGGAAGGCTGCCGCGGACGACCTGGACATCACCATGCGGCGGTCGCTCGAGAGAGCCGATACGGCAAGCCGCGACCGGCTCAACCGGATGCTCCGGGCGGTGGAGCAGGTCTGGCTGCTCCCGGGAGGGATTCCGGGACGTCCATGGTTTCGGCATGCCCTGTACGCGCCGCAGTACACGTATGCGGCGATGGAGCTCCCAGGCGTTCGCGAGGCAGTGGATCGGGGTGACTGGACCACGGCGGAACGCGAGTTGGGACGGCTGACGGAGCGAATCAGCGCGGTTGCGGAGGCCGCCCGCGCCATCCGCTGACCCGGAGGAAACAACGGGGGAGATCCGACCGCTCAGTCCCGGCGACGAGCCGGCCCTCGAAGCGTTCCTGAAGGGCCACGCCGATTCCTCCATGTTCCTGCGCTCCAACGCGCGGGCGGGAGGGCTGGAGTATCAGGGCAAGCCGCTCCAGGCGAACTATGTAGCCGCGTGCGCCGGCGAGCGAATCGTCGCCGTCGCCGCGCACTGCTGGAACGGGATGCTGCTGCTGCAGTCGCCCCATCTGGAGCAGCTGGCGGCCGTCGCACGCGCAGCGGTGGCCCATTCAGGGCGGGAGGTCACGGGGATTTCGGGACCGGCCGGCCAGGTGGCGGCCGCGCGTACCGCGCTGGGACTCGACGACCGTCCCGCCCCGAAGTTCGGCCGCGAGGAGCTGTTCGCCCTCGGCCTCGTCGACCTCGTCGTGCCCGCGCCGCTGGTCGACGGGCGGTGGACCTCCCGTCCTCCTCGACACGACGAGCTCGACCTCGTGACGGGCTGGCGCGTCGACTTCATGGTCGAAGCGCTGCATCGCGCCGCGGGTGCGGGGCT
>DATDED010000323.1:0-5442 GCA_036523455.1 Gemmatimonadales bacterium | reverse complement strand
CACTCGTGGAGCGCCTCGCTCAACGACGAGGGCATCCTGAGCGACCGGGTGGCCGGCATCGTGAACGCTGCGACGCATGAGGTGATCGACACGCTGCCGCTGTGCAGCGCGTCCGTGAACGGGCAGATCGTGAGTCGATTCTTCGGGGATCCGCGCTCGCGCTGCGGCCGCCACAACGGCGCCGTGGACACGGAGGACCAGGACGGCGATTCACAGCTGGACATCGCGGTCGGGGCCAAGACCGAGGAGGACTTCGTCCGCTTCGTGTTCCCGATCGGCGACGAGCGCTACTATGTGCGCGACGGGGGCATGGTCCAGACCTCGAGAGGCGCGTCCGGGTGGCGCCTGTTTCGCATCCCGTTTCGCACCGACACCCTCCAGGTGGGGTCGCCCAACCTGCGGCAGGTGCAGACGCTGCGGATCACCGTGCTCACGCCGGAGACCGCGCCCCCCGGGGACACGGATCCCAACGTCTTCTTCGCGCTGTCGCGCGTTCGGCTCGTGGGCGCCACGTGGCTGAAGCGAGCCGAAACGCCGCTAGCCGGGGTGGGGGGCGACCGCGCCACCGGTCTGGGCGAGGTCGTTGCCTCGGTGGTCAGCACCGAGAATCACGATCTGGGCTACACGCCGCCCCCCGGCGTGGGGAACGAGGCGGCGCGCCAGGACCAGAGCTTTCAGGTGGGGACGACGCAGATCAACGAGCAATCCCTGCGGTTGCTGGCGAAAGGGCTGCAGCTCGGTCAGCGCGCCGAGGCCTTCACCCGGTTCGGCGCCGAAGGCGACAAGAACTTCCTCAAGTACCGCCAGCTCCGCGTGTGGGCGCGGGGGCGCGGGCCGGGCTGGGAGGACGGGGACCTGGAGTTCTTTCTCAAGGTGGGGAAGGACGCCGACAACTTCTACTTCTACCACACGCCGGCGCGCACCGCGTCCTGGGATCCCGAAGTGGTGATCGCGCTGGATCGGTGGGTGGCGCTGCGCACGCGCATCCAGCAGGCCTGGCTCGCCGGGGACCCGCCGCACGTGTATCCGGGATGTCCCGCCCCCCCGCTCGTACCGGACGACACCGCCTACGTGATGTGCGATGGGGCCTATATCGCCCATGTGAAGGACCCGGGCGGCGCGCCACCGAACCTGGCAGCCGTGCAGGAGCTCGCCGCTGGGATCTGGCGCGTGGGCGCCGCGACGTTCATCGACCAGGCCGAAGTCTGGGTCGACGACATCCGTCTCTCCGACGTCGTCCAGAACGCCGGCACCGCGGCGGCGCTGAACGTCGCCCTCACCGCCGCGAACCTCGCCGACGTGAGCCTCGACGTGTCGCGCCGGGACGGGAATTTCCGCCAGCTGGGCGAGGACCCGAGCTACCAGACGAATCAGGCGTACAGTCTCGTCACCACGCTCCATCTCGAGCGGCTGCTGCCCCCGCAGTGGGGGCTCGCCGCCCCGCTGCAGATGCGCTACGCCGCCATCGCCAACGAGCCCGTGTTCCTCGCCGGCACCGACCTGCGGGGCGACGCCCTCACCGGCCTGCGGACTCCCCTCTCGCGGGCGCGCAGTTTCGCCTTCTCGCTGCGGCGCGTGCGCCGCGCTTCGGGTGGGCCGGCCCGCTGGCTCGCCGACCCGTTATCGCTCACCGCCGCCTACACGTCCGGAAACGACCGCAGCAGCCTGTCCGCGGCGACCGCGCGCAGCTACGCGATCACCATGGACTACGGCCTGCAGCCCCGGGGTGCGACGATTCCCGCGGCCCCCCGGTTCCTCGTCGCCCTGGTCCGCAAGCTGCCGCCCTTCATCGGCAAGAGCGGCTTCGCCGATGGTCTCGAACGGGCGCGCTTGCGGCTCAGTCCCACGTCCATCCGGCTGCGCTCCACCCTGTCCGGCGGGGACGCCAGCCAGACCGTCTTTCGGATACCGGTGGCTGATACCGGCGACCGCCATCTCCTCCCGGCGCGCTCGCTCACGCGCGTGTGGCGCAACTCCGCGTCGCTCGACCTGCTGCCGCTGTCCAACGTGCAGGTGCGCGGTGATCTGGCCTCCACCCGGGACCTGCGCGACTACGGAGACTCCTCCAGCATCGCGCGCGTCGCGCGTCTCGCCCGCAAGTCGTTGCTGGGCGTCGATGTCGGCATGGAGACACAGCGGACCATCGGGACGTTCTACGGCATGACGCCGCGGTTCCTGCCCTGGCTCAGCCCCCGCGTGTCGCTGGCTACGGGCTTCTCCCTCACGCGCGACGCCAACGGACGCGCCCCGGTTCGCACGGCCGGGGACTCCGGTGCCTTCCACCTGCCGACGGCGTTCAGCAACTCGCAGCGGGTCGAGCTGGGGACGCAGCTGGACCTCGGCCGGCTGGGGCGCGGCATCTTTGGTGACTCATCGCCCATCTCCCGGGCCCTGGGCGCGCTCACGTCCCTCGACCTCGGCTTCAATCGCGACCGCACCTCGATCTACAGCAGTCTCGCGGCGGCGCCCTCGCTCACCTACCAGCTGGGGCTCGTCGGGCTCACCGCGCTGCGCAGCCAGCGCGACGTTCCCGCCACCGGGGCGACGGACAACAACAGCCGGCGCGCCGCCGGCACCGCGAGCCTGCCGCTGGGGTTTCGCGTGACGGCCCTCTACCAGCGGACCAGCGGGACCAACTGGCTGCTGCGGTTCGACGGCCAGGTCCCCACCACGACGTCCAGCCGCGAGTGGCCCTCGGGGAATGTCAGCTGGACGTTCTCCCCGCCGCGGACGACGATCGGGCGGGTGCTGTCCGGGCTCACGGCGCAGCTCAGCGTGCGGCGGCGGCAGACGCGAAACGAGCAACCCGGCTTCCGTGGCGGCGGAACGGCGGTCACCACCACGGATGAGCGGACCCTGGCGCCCGGGGTCACGGCGTCGTGGGCGCACGGCATCCTGACCTCCTTCGATGGCACCCGCCTGCGGACCGAGCAGGTGACGGCGGGGAACACCTTTCGCAACACACGCACCCAGCAGAACGCCAGCGTCGCGTTCGCCTGGCGTCCCCCGGCTGCGCTGGTGCGCCTGAAGACCGATATTCGCACTACCGCCCGGTACTCGTATACACAAAACGCGACGTGCCTCATTTCCTCGAACCAGGGCCCGTGCAGGCCGTACGTGGACAGCCGGCAGACCAACGCCCAGCTGACGCTCGACACCAGTTTCCCACCATCTCTCAGCGCGGGGTTACAGATGGCCTACGTTCTCGACGATGAGCGCCAGATCAATCGCCGGATCGCGCAGCTCGTGCTCACGGCGTTCCTGCAGCTGAACACCAGCGTGGGACAGGTCCGATGAGCGCCACTCGTGTGCGCCTCTCCGCCGCGCTGGCGGGCGCGCTCCTGGCGGCGTGCGGCGCGCGGAGCAAGCCGCTCGTCCGCGAATTCGACGGCGCGCGCGCCTTCACCTACCTGGAGCAGCAGGTGCGCTTCGGGCCCCGGATTCCCGGCACCGCCGCCCACGATTCGACCGGCGACTGGATCCTGGCGCGGCTGCGCGAGCGCGCCGATACCGTGATCGTGCAGGACATCCCGCACCGTACCGCCGGCGGGCAGACGATCCATCTGCGCAACTTCCTGGCGCGGTTCCGCCCGGCGGACGCCGAGCGCGCGCTCTACCTGGCCCACTGGGACACGCGCCCGCGCGCCGATCAGAGCGCGAACCTCGGCGCGCAGCGCCTGCCGGTCCCCGGGGCGAACGACGGGGCGTCCGGCGTGGCCGTGCTGCTCGGCGTCGCCGATGCCCTCAAGGCGCGTCCCCCGGCCCTGGGCGTGGATCTCCTGTTCGTGGACGGTGAGGACTACGGCGATTTCGCCGACACGAGCGCCGTCCTGATCGGCTCCCGCTGGTTCGCCGCCCACCAGCCGGAGGGGTACCCGCCGCTCTTCGCCGTGTTGTTCGATATGGTGGGGGACAAGGACCTCCATCTCCCCTACGAGCAGAACTCTCAGGGCTTCGCCCCCGAGGTCGTGGACCGGGTGTGGAAAGTGGCGGATTCGCTCGGGTACGGGAGCGTGTTCGTGCAGCAACCGGGCGCTTCACTGATCGACGATCACGTGGCCTTGCAGCACGCGAACATCCACGCGATCGACGTGGTGGACTTCAGCTACGGACCGAACAACGGGTACTGGCACACTACGGAAGACACGGTGGACAAGGTGAGTGCGCAGTCGCTCCAGATTGTGGGAGATGTGGCCGTAGCAGTGGTGAGAACGCTGGGGCGATGACGCAACAGTCGACAGGTGGACAGACAGATGCTCGGATGCTCAGGCGCTTAGCGGTTGCCAGCCTTCAGTGACTCAGAAGAGGTCTTTTCTGAGTGACTCGTGACTGACAACCGCTGTGCGCCTGAGCATCGGAGTGACTGTCTGTCCGTCTGATGTCGTGCCGGCGTCTTTCCGGTCCTCCCCGCGCTTTTCTGATCCCACCATTCGCCCGGCAGGAGGTTAGCCTGCGGCGTGGACGACAAACGCGCAGCTCTGTTGCTGGCCGCCCTCGCCCTCTCCGGCGCCGGCGTCCGTTTTCTCCTCTCGCCCTCTTCCGATCGTGCGCCCGGCGACGTGCGACTCGTGTCGATCGACACTCCGCCGGCCTCCGCGCTGCGCGAGACCGCGCGCCGTGCCGCCCAGCTCGCGCGCCCCCTGGCCCCGGGTGAGCGGGTGGATGTGGACCGCGCCGATGTGACGGAACTCACACGCCTGCCCCGCGTCGGTCCGGCGCTGGCGCAGCGCATCGTCGCCTGGCGGGAGGCGCACGGCGCGTTCGGGAGCATCGCCCGGCTGGACAGCGTGTCGGGGATCGGCCCCAAACTGCTTGACGCCCTGCGGCCGTACGTCACCTTTTCCGGCGCGCTGCCTTGACAGTGCCCTCCGTCCCAGTAGTTTAGTTCATTCAATTTCAACGAGTTGCGTACGACGACCGCAGCACTCTCCATCGACAAGCTGGGCGATATCCTGGTCCGCGACGGGCTGATCACCGCGGACCAGTTGAAGCGCGCCCTCGCCGAGCAGCGCAGCTCGGGGATGCGGCTCGGGTACACCCTCGTGAAGCTCGGTTTCATCGAGGAGACCGAGATCACCAAGATGCTGGCCCGGCAGTACCGCATGCCGGCGGTGGACCTCTCGCGTTTCGAGGTCGACCCCAAGATTCTCAAGCTGATCTCGCCCGACATCGCGGCCAAGTACACCGTCCTGCCGCTCAAGCGCGAGGGCCGCACCCTCACCATCGCGATCGCCGATCCGAACAACGTGGCGGCGATCGAGGACATCAAGTTCATCACGCGCTGCGACATCTTCCCGGTCATCGCCGGGGAGTACACGCTGCGCAACGCGATCGACCGCTACTACCAGCAGTCCGACGCGCAGCTGCAGAGCCTGTTGAAGAGCGTGGAAGACGACGGCGTCGGGGACCTGGAACTCCTCGAAGAGCAGATGGACGAGGAGG
>DATDED010000322.1:0-5138 GCA_036523455.1 Gemmatimonadales bacterium | reverse complement strand
GTTCGGCAGCGACGTCACCAGCAGGGCGTCCAGCCCTTCCGCCTCGAGCAGCCGGCCGAGCGCCGCCTGCCGCGCGGAGCGCGCTTCCTCATCCACGGCGTGCGGCGAGAAAGCGCACCAGGCCGTCGAGCGCGAGCCGGTAGCTGTCCGCCCCGAAGCCGCTCACGATCCCCACGGCGAGATCGGCGAGCAGCGAACGACGGCGCTCCGGTTCACGCGCGAAGATGTTCGACAGGTGGACTTCGACGAACGGCACCTGCGCCGCCAGCAGCGCGTCGCGCACGGCCAGACTGGTGTGCGTGAACGCGGCCGCATTGACCAGCGCGCCGTCCACGGTGCCCCGCAGCCGCTGCACGGCCTCCACCAGCTCACCTTCGTGGTTCGTCTGCGTCCAGACGCACTCGACGCCGAGTGCGGCTGCCTGAGCGCTCGTGGCCGCTTCGATCTCCCCGAGCGTCGCGCGCCCGTAGACCTCGGGTTCGCGGACGCCCAGGAGGTTGAGATTGGGGCCGTTCAAAACGGCGATGCGCACTAGGCCTTGAGGCTCTTGAGCCAGGCCTGGAACTGATCCAGGTCCTCTTCCTGTTCCGGAGAGCGGTTTCGGCCAGAAGGTCGCGACGCCCGGGATCCCGGCGCCTTCCCGGCGCCGCCGGCCGCCGGGACCGTCGCCGCGCCGAAGAAGTCGTCGAAGGAAAAGCCGCCGCTCGCGACCGGCAGTTTCGCAGGTTGCTCGGGGGTGGATTCGGGCAACACCGGCACCGAGCCCCGTCCGCCTTCGTCACCGAACACGGAGTCGAGCGAAATCGTGTCGCTCGCCGGACGCGTCGGCGTACCAGGCGCGGGCGCCTCCAGCTCGACCCGGTCCACGGGCCCGTTGGCCTGGCCGCCGAGCTCGTCCGACGCCGGCATCGGCGGCTGATCCACCGGCGGCGGCTCGAGCGCGAGCACCGGCGCCGGCGCTCCGGGGCGGGCGCTGAGGATTCCCTTCAGGAACGCCCCGGCGGTCTGCCCACTGCCCGATGTACGACCGCGGGACGGCGGCGCGGAGAGCTCGGCCACCTTCCGCCGCAACCTGGCGTCGTCCGGCCGCTGCGCCGACAGCGCCTGATAGACCTGCAACGCTTCATCCCGATGGCCCTGCCGCAGGTACAACTCGGCCATGGTCTCCGTGACCACCGGCTCGGCCTGCGACAACGCCGCGGTGTCTGCAGCGCCGTCATCGTCGGGGAGGCGCAAGGGTAGCGGTGCCGCCGCAGCCGCCGGGACCAGGGGCGCCTCCAGCGGCTCGGTCTCGCGGGACGGCCGGGCCGCTTCGGGCCAGGGTGCAGGAGGGGAGTCGACCTCCTCGGGCATGATGAGCGGCAGGTCGGCCACGGGGCTCGTCGCGCGCTCTTCGGGCGGCTCCGCCGCCGCCGGTGGAGGCTGGTTGTCCAGGCGGAACATCCCACTGCCCTCGTACTGCGTGCGCGCCAGTCCCTCGACCCGGACTTCGGGGTCCGGGGCCAGCGCCGGCTCTTCCTCGAGCACGATGCCCTCGACCGGCCCGACATCCGCCACCTGATCGAAGTCGACGCCATCGAAGGGTTGAACAGCAGCTTCCGCCGGCGGCTCGGACGTGCGCTCCAGTTCGAACTCGGGCTTCTCCATCGCGGCCGTCGGTCCTTCGGAGATCCCGGCGTCGAACGGCCCCTCCATGTATTCGATGGACAGGCGTCGCTGTGCGGCGGCGTCGGCGGGCTTCAACTCCAGCTCCTCGTGCTCGACGAGCGGCACATCCCGCGCAGCCGCGGGAGTCTCCGCCTCGTCGGATGGCTGGAGCTGCCTGGCGACCGGCTCCTCGACCGTCACCGATTCGGGTTCGAGCGACAGTTCCGGCAGCGCCACCTCGACCGGCGCCGGCTCCGGAGGCAGTGGCTGGGAGGCGGCCTTGCCGCGAACCCGGGACAGCCCATCGGCGGCCTCGCCGTTCATCGGATCCGCCAGCAACAACCGGTTCAGCCACTCGGCCGCCTCGCCGAAGTGTTCGTTCCGCTCCGAGATTTCCGCGAGGACTTTGAGTGCGAGGATGTTTTCGGGATCGAGATCGAGCACCTTGCGGAATACCGCCTCGGCGCCGGTGTCATCTTTCTTGTCAACGAGGCAGCGACCGTGGACGATGTGACCGCTGACATAGTCCGGATGCAGCTGCAGTCCGGTCTGGCACAGCTCAATCGCGTTATCTATAAGCCCCGCTTTGCGATACGCGTCCGCCAGCGGCGCGAAGTTCCGCCCTTTGGGATTCTCCCGGTAGCGCGCTTCGAGCTTTTCGATCTCGCTAGTGTACGCCACGCCCTAAGTCTTTGTGGGGATTGGTGTAAGATAGTGCTCGGCCGCCCCGGCTGTCAAATTACTCCGCGCGCTCAGCTCGCTTGAGTTTGTTCGTTGTGGCTCTTAGACTTATCCCCCTTCGCCCCCTTCACACGGAGTGCCCTGCGGTATGATGCGCGCGATGCGCGAGAACACGAAATGGGTCTTCTACATCCTCGCCGTCGCCTTCATCGGCTGGCTGGTGTTCGACGTGGGGATGGGGGTGACCGGCAGGAATTATGGCGGCGGCGACGTGGTCCTGCGCATCGATGGCCAGGCCATCCACCTGCAGCAGTGGCAAGCGGCGCTCCAGGGGGCGCTCGAGCAGGCGCGGCAGCGCGGCGGGTCCAACCTGACTCGCGAGGACGAGAAGGCCGTCGAGGATCAGCTCGTCGACCAGCTGGTGCGCGACGTGCTGCTGCAGCACGAGAGCCGGCGACTCGGCATCACCGTGACCGACGCCGAGGTGCGCGACGCGGCGATGACGTCGCCGCCTCCGGAGGCCTACTCGGTCCCCGACTTCCAGACGAACGGGCAGTTCGACCCGAACAAATGGCGCCGCTTCCTGCAGAGCGGCGCCAACCCCGAGTTCCTGGTGCAGCTCGAGGCGCGTTACCGCGAGCAGATCCCCCAGGCCAAGCTGTTTCAGTACATCACCGCGGATCTGTATGTCCCGGATGCGAAGCTGTGGCGCATCTACCGTGACCAGCACGACTCCGTGACCGCCGCGGTGCTCGCGATCGGGCCGGAGCAGATCTCCGACTCCGAGGCGGAGCCGACGGAGGCGGAGCTGACACGGTACTACGACGCGCACAAAGACACGTTCAAGCGGCCGGCAGCCGCCTGGCTCAGCTTCCTCGCTGTGCCGCGTCGTCCCGCCGCCACCGACTCGGCGGCGGCCCTGGCTCGCGCCGACAGCCTGCGCGCCCAGGCGGCCGCGTCGCCCGCGAAATTCGCCGAGGTCGCCCAGCGCGAGTCTGCCGACACGGGCAGCGGACGGCAGGGCGGAGAGCTCGGCTGGATCAAGCGCAACGAGCCGAATTTCGACTCGCTCTTCCTCGCCGGTCTACGCGGGCTCTCGGTCGGGCAAGTGTCCCGGCCGGTGCGCTCCAGCTTCGGGTATCACATCATCCGCGTCGACTCCGCGAAGGGTGATTCGGTGCATGTGCGGCACATCCTCGTGCCGATCCAGCTGGTGGGCGCCCACCGCGATTCAGTGGAAGCGCGAGCCGATAGCCTGGATCGCCTCGTGGCGGAGCGGGACAGCGGCTGGTTGCTCGACAGCGTAGCACTCCGGCTGGGCCTCCCCGTCGGCCATGCGCCGAAGCTCGTGGAGGGCGACCGGATGCTGCTGGGGCGCTACGTGATCCCCGACGTCAGCATCTGGGCCTTCGAGCGGAAACCCGGCGAGACGAGTCCGGTGATCGAGGGAGAGGCCGCCTACTACGTGTTCCGGCTCGATTCCCTGATCCCGGCGGGCGTTCCACGCCTCGCCGAGGTGCGCGAGCAGGTCCTGATCGGAGCGCGCATCGAGAAGAAAAAGACGCTGTGGGTGGAGCGCGCCCGGCAAATCGCAGCTTCGCTCGCCGCGACGCCCGACCTGGTGGCGGCCGGCGCCGCGCATGGGCTGGCGGTGCAGCGGCTCGGGCCTTTCTCCCGCCTGCGTCCCCCGCCGATCCTGCAGCTCGAGCCCCGGGTGCTCGGCACCGCCTTCCGGCTGGGCGTGGGGCAGCGCAGCGACGTGCTCATCGGCGAGAATCGCGCATTCCTTCTCCAACCCCTGGCGCGCACGTCCGCCGATTCGGCGGCGTGGCTCGCGCAACGGGATTCCCAGCGGGAGAGCTTGATGCAGGCCGCGCGCCAGGCGCGCGTCGAGGCGTATCTCGCGGGTTTGCGGCAACGCGCGAAAATCGTCGATCGCCGCAAGGAAATCTTCCAGCCCCAAAACGCGGCCGCCGGCAGCTAGCCGGCGGATCGCGGCGCCTTATTGGTTGAGGCGCTTCGGCTCTCCCCCCGACGGCGGGAGAGACGAGGAGCTGGTCGGCGGTGTCGGCGGCAGGGGAGGCTGCGGCTGATCCGACGCGACTTCCTTCAGGCTCTTCTTGAACTCCCGGATCCCCTGCCCGAGCGACGAACCGATCTCGGGAATGCGCCGCGCCCCGAAGACGAGCAGGGCGATGACCAGCAGGATCAGGACATGCGTCATCGAGAGATCCATATGCCACTCCTCTAGAAAAGCGATCGGGCCACGAAGTAGGCGATCGCCACCCCCAGCACCGACAGCAGCGATACCTCGAGACCCACCGGCCCCAGTGTGATCGACAGCACCAGGAGGTCCACGTGGACGGGGCCGAAGGTCGGCGTGACCGCGGTCGTGAAGAACTCCTTGGCGGCGCCCGCCGGGAGGAACCGCCCCAGCAGGGCATGCAGAAAGCCCCCCAGCACGAATCCCGAAGCCAGCACGCCCAGGTAAAATAACGGACGGCGGGGACCGTGGGCCACGCTCAGCTCCGCCGCTCGACGGCGTACGCGATGCCGTCGCGCAGCGCCTCGCGGGCCGGCGAGGGAGGCAGCGCGCCCAGCTCCGCTTCGGCCCGCTGGGCCAAATCGAGCGCGCGACGGCGCGCATAGTCGAGGCCGCCGCCGGCGTCCACCAAGCGGATCACCTCCGCCACCTGGGCGTCCGTCGGATCCGACGTATTCATCAGCTGGACGACGACGTGCCGCTCCGCTGGTGCGAGGCGCTGTAGCGCGGCGATCAGCGGCAGCGTCACCTTGTGCTCCTTCAGGTC
>DATDED010000321.1:0-3062 GCA_036523455.1 Gemmatimonadales bacterium | reverse complement strand
CCAGTCGCCTGCTCCGCTGGGCGCTTTACGGCTTCGTCTTCTCGCTTCCCTTCGACGCGCCCGGCCGCCTGCCGCTCGAGCTCACGACGCTCACCGGGGCGGCCTTCATCGCGGTGACGGTGCTGCAGCCGGGGCTGTGCTACGGACGCCGGCCGCTCGCCTTCTGGCTGTTCTTCGCCTACCAGTACGCCTACTGGCTGGCCTTCGCGTTAGGTGGGGCGCGGTTCACCTCCGATGCGGTGCACTCGTCGCTGTTCTACATCCAGGGCCTGCTCATCTTCCTCGCCTGCTTCAATCTCATGCGCGACCCGCGCATTGCCCGCAACGCGCTGCTCACGCTGGCCGTCGCCGTCACGATACTCGCCGTGATGACGATCTTCGGCATCGGAAGGGCATACGACACCGAATCGGGCCGGGCGATGGTGTTCGGGCAAAACGCCAATCGCGCCGCGCGCGTGTTGTGCGCCGGGCTTCTGATCTACATCGGCTTCGTCTACGGCCGACCCCGCCCGGCACTGCGGCCCCGGTGGATCGCCTGGCCCATCGCAGCCGTGATCGGCCTCGCCATGATCATGGGCGGCTCGCGCGGCGGGATGATCGCGCTCGCGGTGGGCTTGTGGATGTTCTCCTTCGGTGGCTCGACCTTCGGGATCCGGGTCCGGAACATGGCCGTCGCGCTCATCGCGATCGGCCTCGCGGCCTGGGGCGCGATGCAAGTGCCGGTCATGCGGGAGCGCATCCTGAAGGCGCAGGCCGGCAACATGGCCGGCCGGGAAATCATCTTCCCGGCCGCCCTCCAGATGTTCAAGGACCGCGCCGTCACCGGCTGGGGACCGCAGAACCAGTACGTGCTGGCCGTGCGCCTCGGCCTGCCGCCGGGTCTCCACTTCACCCGGGACACCCACATGCTGTACCTCGAAGTGCTCACGGCGACGGGCATCCTGGGCGCGATTCCCTACTTCACGGCCCTCTGGCTCTGCTGCTGGGGCGCCTGGAAAGCCCGGCGCGGGATCGAAGGGATTCTGCCGGCAGTGCAGATGGCGGCGCTGGTCGTGGGGAACTTGAGCGGCAACTATATACAACTGAAGCTGCAATGGGTGCTGCTGGCGTACGCCCTGGCCAGCTGGGTGTATCTCACGCCGAAGCCGGTGCGCATGGCGGCACCTACCGCCGCCGACCTGCGACGTAGCCGTCGGGGGTAAGTTCCCGTTACCGTCTGTTGCGGCATAGCCACAACAGTCCTCACCAGCAGATTCTCACATGAGGTTCACGGCATAACATGCTGTTGTGCAATAGTTTACGTCAATGCGCCGCGGCGTCCTGCTAGCACGCGGGGTGCGTAGGCGATGTCGGTAGGTCTAACAGAGAGACGAACCGGAGGATGTCGGAGGGCGTGCTGATCACGTTTTCGGGTCTGGATGGAGCGGGCAAGTCCACGCTCATCGAGTTCTTGACTACCACGTTGGAGGGCCGGCGCCAGCCGGTCACCGTTCTGCACCTCAACGATCAGGTCGGGGTGTACGCGTTCCTGCGAGGGCTGCGGAATCGGCTGCGGGGCGCGCCCGCGGACGGGCTCGCCCCTGGGGCGCCTGACCCCAAGTCGCAGAAGCTGCAGCGTCCCGCCCCGCGCGGTCTCCGCGGCGCCCTGAGCCGATTGCGGACGGCCCTGCTCTGGAACAAGGGGCTGCGGCGCCTCCTCTACCCGCTCGACCTGGCGATTTTCGTCTGCTATCGCGCCTATCTCGAGCGGGCCAGGGGACGGGTGCTGATCATGGACCGCTACTTCTACGACACCCTGGTGGACCTCACCAACGGCCGGCCAGGGCCCTGGACCCGGCTGCTCGAGCGCCTCACGCCGCGCCCCACGCTGCCGGTGTTCCTCGACATCACCCCCGAGGAATCGTTCCGGCGCAAACGTGAGTTCACGATCGAATACCTGAGCCGCCGGGCCGACGCGTACCGGCGCGTGTTCGAGCGCGTACCGAACGCCGTCCGGCTGCGGAACGACAACCTCGAGCGTACCAAGGCCGCACTGCTGAAAGCGATCCTGTGACCGACCGCGCCCTGGTACTCGACGGGCAGACGAACCAAGCCCTGGCGTGCGTGCGCTCGCTGGGCCGGGGGGGCTACGACGTGTTCGTGGCGGCCACGCGGCGCCGGCCGCTGGCATCCTGGTCCCGATTCTCGCGCGGACGATTCCTGCTGGGCGACGAGACGCCGGAAGCGTTCGCGGCGCTGCGCCAGTGGGCGAGCGCACGCGGCGTTACGCTGGTGCTGCCGCTCACCGAGCGTTCCTGCGTGCTGTGCAACCTGGAGCGGTCCGCCTGGGAAGCCGCCGGAGTCACCGTGGGCAGCGCGCCACCCGAGCTGCTCGCGCTCGCGTTCGATAAGGCCCGGACGTTCGAGCTGGCGCAGCAGGCGGGTGTCGCGATTCCACCGACCCGGGTGCCGACCTCACTGGCCGAAGCCCGCAGGGCGGCAGAGGAGGTCGGCTATCCCTGTGTCGTGAAGTCGCGGTTCAGCAACGCCTGGGATGGTTCGCGATTCCTCCCCGATCCCGGGACGAGCTACGTGCGCCAGCCGGACGAGCTCGAGGCGGCCGTGGCCTCGCACCGCCAGGGCGGTCACTGGCCGGTGATCCAGGGCTTCGTGCCCGGTCAAGGCAAAGGCGTGTTCGCCCTGTTCGAATCGGGCCGACCGGTCGCGTGGTTCGCCCACGAACGGTTGCGCGACGTCCGCCCCTCGGGGTCCGGCAGCAGCCTCCGCCGCTCGGCCGCCCTCGAACCGCGGCTGCTGCAGCCCGCCGAACGGTTGCTCGCCGCGATGGGCTGGCACGGCCCGGCAATGGTCGAGTTTCGCGACGACGGCGTGCACCCGCCCGCGCTGATGGAGGTCAACGGCCGATTCTGGGGCTCCTTGCAGCTGGCCGTCTCCGCAGGGGCTGACTTCCCCCGGTGGTGGGCCGCGATTCTGCGTGGGCAACCGGTGGAGCGCCGCACCAGCTACGCCACCGGTGTGACAGTCCGCTGGGTATGGGGCGACGTGAAGCGGTTCCTTTACAT
>DATDED010000320.1:0-5405 GCA_036523455.1 Gemmatimonadales bacterium | reverse complement strand
CCTCACCCCCTGGCCCCCTCTCCCTATCGGGAGCTTGGTCCTCACCCCCTGGCCCCCTCTCCCTGTCGGGAGCTTGGTCCTCACCCCCTGGCCCCCTCTCCCTGTCGGGAGAGGGGGAACGACGTGGGAGATTTCTGCTGAGCCTCACGCGAGCGGCGCCGGCGGCGTATCCGCCCCGTGCCAGTGCACGCCGAAGGAAACGAGCCGCACGCCGCAGCGGGCGCAGGCGGAGGCGAGGTCGTCGCGCCGCGCGGCGGGCGCCCCGGGGGCGGCGAAGACCAGGTGCGAAGGCGCGAGCCGCTCGAGGATCTGCTCCACCTCGCCGTTGCCGCCGTGCACCGGGTACCCCTGCACCTCGGCGCCCGCCAGCCCCACGTCGTCGTCCACGAAGCCGAGCGGCAGGAAGCCGAGCGCGGGGTTGCCGAGCATGGCGCCCAGCGCCTGGCGGCCCGCTCGGCCGGCGCCATAGATCAGCACGCGGCGCGGGCCGCCGCCCGAGGTGGCGCGCTCGTGAGCGTGCAGCAGCAGGCGCGACAGCATGCGCCCGCCCACGATCAGGGTGAGCAGCACGTAGGCGTACAGCAGCCATCCGGCCGTGGGCCAGACACTCCCGAAGAGCAGCAGCCACGCGACCCAGGCGAGCGCGGCCCCGGCGAGCGCGGAGCGGCCCGCGGTGATCGCCTCGGGGAGCCCGGCGTGCAGGTAGGACGCGCGATAGATCCCGCCGAACCACAGCCCGAGGAGGGTCGCGCCCACCACCACCGCGGCGCGCAGCCAGACCTGCCCCGCGGCCACGGGGAGATTTTCGGTCAGGCCGACGGAGGCGAGCAGCGCCAGTGCGGCGCAGGCGGCGTCGAAGGCCGCGTGGGTGACGCGGCGGTGCACGAAGCCGTTGTCGAACAGCGGCAGCAGCGCGCCGCGGTCGATGAGGCGCAGCTCGTCGTACCACCAGCGCGTCGCGGCGAAGGCGAGCACCGCGGCGGCGAGCACCCCGCCCCAGAGCCCGATCCAGGGCGAGCGCACGGAGATCCAGGCGAGCGTGCCCAGCACGATGGCGGAGCCGTACAGCACGGCGAGCGCGCCGCGCTGCGACAGTCCCAGTCCCAGCAGGCGGTGCGGGATGTGGCGCGCGTCGGGGGTGAAGAGGCGCGGGCTGTCGCTCTTCAGGGCGAAGTGATCCGGGTTGGGACGCTCGACGGTGACGGCGCGCGCGGTGCGGCGCAGCACCGTGATGCCGCACTCGGCGAGCGGCAGCCCCAGGGCGAGCACCGCCGGGAGGAGCAGCCAGACGCCGTCCTGGGTGAGTCCCACGAGGCTCGCGGCGCCGAGCAGGAAGCCGATGACGAGCGATCCCGAGTCGCCGAGGAAGATGCGCTGGCGGCGGAAGTTGTGGGGCAGGAAGCCGAGCAGCGCGCCGCCCAGACCGAGCAGCACGATCGGCGCGATCACGCGGCCCAGCGCGAGCCCCACGAGTCCCAGCGAGACGGCGGCGATGGCGCCCAGTCCCCCGGCCACGCCATCCACCACGTCGGTCATGTTGACGGCATTGGTGAGGGTGACGATCCACAGGACGCCAAACAGCGCGCCGAGCGGGCCGATCTCGTGCGGGGCGGTCTGCGGTCCCAGCGCCAGCGCGTGCGGGTAAGGCGCGGCGAAGACCACGAGGGCGGCGGCGGCGATCTCGATGCCCAGCTTGAGCCACGCCGGCAGGCCCCCTGTGGCCCCGCGCGCGTCGTCCACCATGCCGGCCGCGAGGATGGCGCAGCAACCGAACGCCAGCGCTCCCCAGCGCGGCGCGGAGCCCGACAGCACACTGCGCAACGTCGGGCTCGAAACGAAGACGGCGGCGATGGCGAGCGCCACGGCGATCCACACGGCGGCGCCGCCCCAGCGCGGCACCGCGCCCAGGTGGATCTTGCGCGGGTCGGGCCGGTCGAGCACGCCGCGCGCGATGGCGAGACGCCGCACCAGTGGGGTGAGCGCGAAACAGACGAGCGCCGCGCCCCAGAACGCGAGCAGATAGTACGTCACGGAGGCTAAAGGACAACATGGCGGGGCGTCCGTCAAGACTCCGAACTGCCTGTCAGCCAACGCCCTACAGGCCCGGATGGTTGCGTTACGCGAGCCGGGATGCTATAACCTCTCGTGTCATAGTCTCTTGCAGGCCTGGAGCGAACCCGATGCAATACCGGAACAGCGACGAGATGCCGGCGATCTCCCTGCGGGGCCTGCTCGCCGCGCTGCGGCGGCAGGCCGTGTGGATTCTGGTCACGACGCTGCTCGGCGCCGGTCTCACGCTGTACGTCGTGCGGCGCCAGCGTCCCGTGTACGAGGCGCGCGCCACATTGCGCATGCCGGAGCAGCAGTACGCGCCGACCACCGACGTGCTCGCCTCGCTCTCCGGCCCGTCCACCATCGAAACCGAGATGGAGATCCTGCGCAGCCGCTCCGTCGCGGAGAAGGCGGTGCAAGCGCTCGACCTGCAATTGACCATCACCGAGCCGGTCGGGGTGCCGCGCGATTCGCTGTTCGGCGTGCTGCGCTTTGCGAGCGACGCGCGGCCCGGCACGTACGTGATCCGGCGCGACACGACGGCGTTTTCGGTGACGACGCCCAGCGGCCAGACCGTAGGGTCACCTTACGGAATGCCGCTCGAGGTGGGCGGCGTCACGCTCGAGCCGCTGCCGCTCGCCGACTCGAGCGCCGGCGCGGCGCAGATCACGCTGGCAGTGGCGGGTCTGAGCGCCGCGGCGGAGGGGTTGCGCGGCGGGTTGCGCGTGAGCCGCCCGCAGGATTACGCGGGGATCGTGGCGGTTGCCTGGCAGAGCACCGACCCGGTGCTGGCGATGCAGGTGGTGAACGGCGTGGCCGAGGCCTACATCCTCAAGCGCGGCGAGACGCAACGGGAGACCTACCACGCGGCGGTGGAGTTCCTCAAGACCCAGGTGGACACGATCCACGCGCAGCTCGCCCAGGCCGAGCAGGTGCTGGAGCAGTACCGTCGCGCCAACGGGCTGATCGATCCGGCGGCCCAGGCGTCCGACCAGGTGCGCCGCGCCACCGATCTGCAGGTACGCAGCGAAGAGCTGACGCAGCAGAGCAGCATCCTGCGGAGCCTGATCGCGCGGACGCAGCAGCCGGCCGAGAGCGCGGCCGACTGGACGGCGTTCGTCAGCTCACCCGTGCTGGCCCAGAACCAGGCGATCGGCAACATCCTGGGACAGCTGACGCCACTCGAGGTGGAGCGGGCGCGCATGCTCGCGGGGCGCACCACGGCCGAGGCGCAGGTGGCGAACCTGACCGGGATCATCGCGTCGCTGCGCGGTCAGCTCAAGACAGTGGCGCAGGCCGCACTCCAGGGGCTGGAAGATGAGAAGCGCTCGGTCCAGACGACGCTGGAGCGCTCCGACGCGCGCCTGGCCGTCGTCCCCGAGAAGCAGCTGCAGTTCGCCCGGCTGAGCCGCCAGGTGGAGCTCAACAACGAGCTGTACGGGATGCTGCAGAAGCGGCTGAAGGAGGCGGAGGTCTCCGAGGCCTCGGAAGTCGCCGGGGTATCGGTGGTGGATCCGGCCATCGTGCCCAAGGCGCCATTGGGCGGCCGGCGCTTCTTCAACCTGCTCTTCGGGGTGGCGCTGTCGTTCCTGTGCGGCGGACTCGTGGCGCTGGCGCGCGAGAGCGCCGACACGCGGGTGCGCAGCCGCGAGGAGCTGGTGCGGCTCACCGAGCTGCCGCTGCTCGCCTCGATCCCGCGCATGCGGCTCACCAACGGGTTCGGCCGCGAGGCGGCCGGGCGGATCGAAGGGCGGCTGGTACTGCGCCACGCGCCGCGCAGCCCCGCCGCCGAGGCGTACCGCGCGCTGCGCACCAACGTGGCGTTCGCGGGCAACGGCAACCGGCAGCCGCTCAAGAGCATCGTGGTGACGAGCGCCGAGCCGATGGACGGCAAGACGACCACGGCGGTGAACCTGTCGGTGACGCTGGCCGAGCAGGGCCACCGGGTGGTGCTGATCGAAGCGGACCAGCGGCGGCCGGTGCTGCACAAGGTGCTGCACACCGAGCGAGCGCCGGGGCTCTCGGATCTGCTGGTGGGGGCGGCGCCGCTCGAGCGGGCGCTGCACGCCATCGCCCTGCCCGACTTCGCGACCGGGACGTTCCACTTCATCCCGGCGGGCCACGCCGCGCCGAACCCGGCGGAGCTGCTGGGCTCGCCGGCGATGCATCAGCTGCTGGCCACGCTGAACGAGCAGTTCGACACCGTGGTGATCGACACCCCGCCGCTGTGCGTGGTGACCGACGCGGCGGTGCTGGGCACCCGGGCCGACGGCGTGCTGATGGTGGCCCGCATGGGGGCCACGCACGGCGATGCGCTGCAGCGCTCCGTCGAGGAGATGCGCGGCCTGGGCGCGCGCGTCGTCGGCACCGTGCTCACCGACGTGAGCCAGCACGAGGACCGCTACGGCTACCGCTACGGCTACTACCAGTACTACGACGAAGACGGCGCGCACGGGAACGGCAACGGCAACGGGAACGGGAAGCGGCGTGGGCGGCGGTAGTCAATGCAGAATGGTGAATGCAGAATGATGAATTGCGCGAGGAGCACGAGCCGAGGCTCGGGCCATCTTCTCACATTCAGCATTCTGCATTTTTCATTCTGCCTTGCAATGCTCTCCGCCTGCTCCTCCTCTCCCCCAGTTACACAGAATCCCGCCCCAGCTCCCACGGGCATCCGCCCGGGGGACGTCGTGAAGGTTGAGGTGTGGCGCGAGGCGGACTATACGCGCGATTACCTCGTGGACACGCGGGGTGTGATCAACCTGCCGCAGCTCGGCCTGCTGCGGGTCGCCGGGCGGACGCCCGAATGGTTGTCCGACACGATCACGGCCGGCTACCGGAAGGTCCTCGCCAACCCCACGATCACGGTGACCGTCACGATGCGCGTCACCGTGTCCGGCGAAGTGGGCCGTCCCGGACTCCTCACGGTGGACCCCACCACCACCGTCGGCGAACTGCTCGCCCTCGCGGGCGGGCCGACCCCGCTGGGCAACCGCAACAAGATCCAGCTGGTGCGCAACGGGCGCGTGATCGTCACGTCGCTCGACGCCGGCACCGTGCTGCAGCGCTCCCCGGTCCAGTCGGGCGACCAGCTGTTCGTGCCGCGGCGCGGCTGGATGGCCCGCAATGGGCAGTACTTCATCAATGGGGCGATCAGCGTGGCGTCGGCGGTGACGGTGGCGCTGCTGGTGAGGCGCTAGGGCCTCACCCCCTGTCCCCCTCTCCGCCATGCGGAGAGGGGGGACCAAGTGGGGGATCTCGCCGGTAGTTTGCGGCCTTCTTCACCGGCTCCCCAAGCACCTCCTCATAGATCTCCATCACGTCTCGTTCGCGGCCAAGGCCGCGACTCGGCC
>DATDED010000319.1:0-7478 GCA_036523455.1 Gemmatimonadales bacterium | reverse complement strand
GGGCCGCTCCCGCGGTTCGCGCTCCCAGTCCCGCCACGCGAAAGATCCATCGTCCCAGTCCGGAGTCCCAGAACCGGCGGCGGAAACCGCTCAGGACACTGGCGCGCCATGCCGTCCCCGATCCGAGCTGGGAGACGGCGCCGGTGCCCGCGGCGATGACGCCGAACAGCTCCGGGTACGGCCAGCTCATGTTCAGCAGCGCCGACAGCGCGAACGCCGTGAACCCGGCAGTCGCGGCGAGCCACGCGCGATGCAGGACCCGTTGTTCGGGCCCGGGCGCGCGCCCCGTGACGGCGACCCGATCGTCGCGCAGGCGCTCGGCGTCGGCGGCGAGCGCGCGCGCCAGATCGTCGTGATCGTATCCCGCCCGGATCACCCGGCGCAGGCGGCGCAGCGTGATCGCCGCCGGTCCCAGCAGCGCGCCGCCGATCGCGGCGAACCGCACCAGATCGAGGATCTGCGCCACGAGCGGCGGCGTGGGCGCCATGACGGGCGACAGCGTGAGTGACAGGACGAGCCAGATCGCCAGACCGCCCAGCAGGAACGACGGGTACAGCCGATGAGCGGAGAGCGTGTCGCTCTCCGACAGGAAGACCCGGAGCGCGCTGGGCAGCTCGCGCCGCTCGGCCGCGAGCGTCAGGGCGTCGGCGAGCTCGGCACCGCCCGAGAAGCGGCGTTCGGGCTCCTTCGCCAGGCAGCGCCCCACCACCGACGCCAGGCCGCGCGGCACGCCGGGGACGACCGACGGCAGCGGCGGGGCCGGGCGGGTGAGATTCGCGGTGAGACGCGCGACGGCCGTCGCCCCGGCGAACGGGAGGCGTCCCGACAGGGCGTAGAACCCGACGACACCGAGCGAGTACACATCGCTGCGGGCGTCCACGGGATCTCCGCTGGCTTGCTCCGGGCTCATGAAGTCCGGCGTCCCCAGTACTTCCCCGGCGCCCGTATCCACGCCGTCCCGATGGCGGGCGATGCCGAAATCGGTGACCAGCGCGCGACCGGTACCCGCCTCGAGCAGGATGTTCTCGGGCTTCACGTCGCGATGCGTCACGCCCTGCGCGTGCGCGTGCGCCAACGCCCACGCGACCTCGCGCAGCACGCGCATCGCCTCGGTCGGGGGCAGCGGGCCGCGCGTCGCGATCCGGTGGGCGAGCGTGTCGCCGTCCACGTACGCCATCGCGTAGAACACGAACCCGCCGAGCTCGTCCACGACGTGGATCGGGACGATGTGGGGATGCGACAGGCGCGCGGCCATGCGGGCCTCGCGCAGGAACCGGTCCCGCAACCCCCGCTGGGCGGCGAGGTCCGGCGGCAGCAGCTTGATCGCCACGGGGCGGTCGAGCCGCACTTCGCGGGCGAGGTAGACGATCCCCATCCCGCCGCGTCCCAGCTCGCGCTCGATGGAATAGCGGCCGGCCAGGGCGGATTGAAAATCGAGGAACAGCTTGTCCAGTGCGCCGGGCATGCGCTGAAAAGTGACGACACCCGGCGCCGGGCGATAGGCGTCTCAGGCGGGCGCCCGTGGAGCGACGGCGCAGGGGGAGGGTCCGGCTGGACACTGTGCCCGCGGAGACGCATGATTCCCCGCCCTTCTCAACTCACCCGGGACCGCCATGGCCGAGCACACACCCTACATCGCTCCCTCCCAGAACCTCGCGGAGCTGACTCCGCGCGCGGTGGTGCTGGGGGTGATCCTGGGACTCATCTTCGGGGCCTCCAACGTCTACCTGGCCCTGAAAATCGGCCTCACGGTGAGCGCGTCGATCCCGATCGCGGTGCTCGCGATCACGATCTTCCGCACGCTGGGGCACTCGACGATCCTCGAAAACAACATCGTGCAGACGACGGGATCGGCGGCCGACTCGGTCTCGGCCGGGGTGGTGTTCACGATCCCCGCGATCCTCCTGATGGGCTACGACCTCGACATCAGCCGCGTGACGATCCTGGCGATCGCCGGCGGATTGATGGGCGTGCTCATGATGATCCCGCTGCGCCGCGCGCTGATCGTCAAGGAGCACGGCAACCTTCCCTACCCGGAGGGCACGGCGTGCGCCGAGGTGCTGATCGCGGGAGAGAAGGGCGGCGTGCACGCCAAGACGGTGTTTCAGGCGTTCGGGATGGCGTTCGCCTACAAGTTCGCGATGACGGCCCTGAAGCTGTGGCAGGAGTATCCGGGCCGTGTGTTCCGCTCGTATCAGAGCGCCGAGGTGCGGGTGGAGGTGAGCCCGGAGCTCATGGGCGTCGGCTACATCATCGGGCCCCGCATCGCGGGGTACCTCTTCGCCGGCGGCTGCCTCGCCTACATCGTCCTGATGCCGGCGATCAAGCTGTTCGGCAGCTCGATGACCGAGCCGATGTTCGGCACCACGAAGCTGATCCGGGACATGAGCGCCGGCGAGATCCGGGCCGCCTTCGTGTTCTACATCGGGGCGGGTGCGGTGGCGACCTCGGGCATCATCGCGCTGGTGCGGACCATGCCCACCATCATCGGTGCGTTCCGCGCCGGCTTCGCCGACATGAAGGCCAGCCGCGTCGGCCAGGCCGTGGCCCGGTTGCGGACCGAGGACGACCTCCCCATCACGCTCACCGTGTTCGGTTCGGCCGCGCTGGCCCTGGTGCTCGCCTTCCTGCCCCAGATCGGCGTGAACCTCCTGGGCGGCATCCTCATCATCATATTCGGGTTCTTCTTCACGACGGTGTCGTCGCGGATCTGCGGCCAGATCGGCAGCTCGGCGAATCCGATCTCGGGCATGACGATCGCGTCGCTGATCGCCATCTCCTTCATCTTTCTGCTGCTGGGCTGGACCCAGATCGACGATCGCGTGCGCGCGATTTCGGTCGCCTGCGTCATCGCGGTCGCCGTCGCCAACGGCGGCAACACCTCCCAGGACCTGAAGACCGGCTTTCTCATCGGGGCCACGCCGCGGCGCCAGCAGATCGCCATTCTGATCGGCGCGATCGGGTCGGCCCTGGCCGTCGGCTGGACGCTCACGTTCCTGAACCGCTCCTACCAGTACGAGGTCCCCGAGCGACGGGCGGGGTTCGTCGCCCCGGCTTCGGGGGCTTCGAGCGATGGCAACGTGGTCGTGTTGAACGAGACGAAGTCCCACTTCCGGATCGCCGGCGGCGAGGCGTTCGACTCGGCGCAGTATCAGGTGGTCCGGGTCTACGTCGAGACCAGCGGCGTGCCGGCGGGCAAGTACCTGGTCGACGCGACGACCCATGAGATCCGGTACGTCGTCGATCCGGGCATCGGTGGCCGCATCCACGAGTATGAAGGCCGCAACCTGCCGCGGCTCGACTCTCCCAAGGCGACGCTGATGGCGTTCATCGCGGACGGGATCCTCACGCACCGTCTCCCCTGGGCCCTGGTGCTGATCGGCGTGTGCCTGGCATTCGCCATCGAGCTGATGGGGGTACAGTCGTTGCCGGTGACCGTCGGCGTGTACCTCCCCATCACCACGTCGGCGGGGATGTTCGCGGGCGGGGTAGTGCGCTGGCTGGTGGAGCGCCGCGTGCGCTCGGACAACCGCTCCATGGCCGAGATCGAGTCGGGGTCGGGCGTGCTGTTCTCGAGCGGCCTGATCGCGGGCGGCGCCATCGCGGGCATCGTCGTGGCCGGCATCGCGGGCGCCAAGGGCAGCGCCGAGTGGCTCGCCGATACCGTCGCGCTGTACCACAAGATCGGCGTCTTCGCGACCTCGAACATCGTCGCGCTCGTGATCTTCGGCCTGCTGGGCTTCGGGCTGTACCGGGTCGGCCTGCGCAAGCAGTAAGGACCGTCTATACTTCGCGGCCCGGATCGCTGCCCTCACCCAGCCGTCGAGGACCCGTGCTGAACTGGATGCTGCCGTCGAGTCGTCTGCTGCTGGCCCTGGCCCAACAGCCCGTGCCCGCCGCACCGGCGTCCCCGCCGTCGGCGGCGCTTCCGGCGCGTGCCGAGCGGGACACGCTGCGGCTCTACGCCGTGGGGGATCTGAACCTGGGCTGGGATGTGGCGTCGGACTACCTGCTCACGGGCGATCTCCGCTATCCCTTCGACTCGGTGCGCGATACCCTCGCGGCGGCGGACATTCTGTTCGGCAATCTCGAGAGCCCCATCGCGCCGGTCGGGCAGCCGTTCGTGCGCACGGGGAGCCCGGTGTTCAGCGCCCCTCCGGTCGCCGCCGACGCGCTGGTGCGCGCCGGATTCGACGTCGTCAGCACGGCCAACAACCATGCCTGGGACACGGGGCTCACCGGCGTGCTCGAGACGGTGAAGCAGCTCGATCGCGTCGGGCTGCCGCACACCGGCACCGGCCGGACGCTCGCCGATGCCCACCGGCCGGCGATCGTGGAGCGCAAGGGCTGGCGGGTCGCCTTCTTCGCGGTGACGCGCGCGTACAACCCGGCGCCCCGGCGCTTCTACTCGCACGTCGGCTCGCGCTACATCGCCTACGCCGACAGCGCGTGGCTCTACCCGGCGATCCGCAGGATCAAGGAGTCGGGCGCGGCCGACTTCGTGGTCGTGAGCATCCACGCGGGCACCGAGCTCTCCGACGGGCCGGACGATGCGCTGCGCGCGTTCCTGGAGGGCGCGGTGGACGCCGGTGCCGATCTGTGCCTCGGACATCATCCGCACGTGCTGCAGCCGGTGGAATGGTATCGCGGCAAACCGATCGCCTATTCGATGGGCAACTTCATCTTCAAGCGCGGCAGCCCGCTGACCGCGTACACCGGCGTGTTCGCCTTCACGATCGCCCCGGACGGGTTCGTGACGGCGGACGTGATCCCCGTGCGCTCCGGATTCCAGGCCACCTTCGCCACCGGCACCGCGGCCGACACCGTCCGCCGGCGTGTCCGGCTGGTGGGGCCGCTCCCGATCATCCTCTTCGCTACACTGCCATGACCGCGTCGTCGCACGACTTTCTCAAGCGCCTCCTCGATTCACCCGGCCCCTCGGGGTTCGAAGCCGCCCCCGCGCGCGTCTGGCGCGAGGAGGTGAAGCGGTTCGCCGACGAGCTGCGCCCCGACGTCCACGGCAATTCCGTCGGGACCGTGAATCCGAAGGGCAAACCGCGCCTGATGTTCGCCGGCCACATCGACGAGATCGGCCTGCAGATCACGCACATCGACGAGGACGGATTCCTCTACTTCGCGGGGATCGGGGGCTGGGACTCCCAGGTCCTGGTCGGCCAGCGGGTGGTCGTGGTCGGCCCGGCGGGCCCCGTGCGCGGCGTCATCGGGAAGAAGGCGCCCCACCTGATGAAGAAGGAGGATTTCGACAAGGTCAGCCAGATCACCGACCTGTGGATCGACATCGGCGCCGCCTCGCACCAAGAGGCGCTGACGCGCGTGCACGTGGGCGATCCGGCGGTGCTGGACGCCGCCAGCCAGGAGTTCCCCGGTGAGCGGATCGTGTCGCGCAGCATCGACAACCGGATCGGCGCCTATGTAGTCGCGGAAGCGCTGCGCCTGCTCGCGCAGGAGCGCCCGCCCCACGCGGCGGTGTTCGCGGTGGCGACGACGCGCGAGGAAATCGCCTACACCGGCGGGGGCGCGCGCACCAGCGCGGTCGGCATCGACCCGCAAGTGGCGCTCGTGGTGGACGTCACCCACTCCACCGACTGGCCCGGTGCGGACAAGAAACAGGGAGGGGACCACAAGCTGGGCGGCGGGCCGGTGTTCGGCCGCGGCTCGGCGCTGAACCCCGTGGTCTTCGATCTCCTGGTGCAGTGCGCCGTGGAAGAGGGAATTCCCTACAGCGTGCAGGCGGCGCCACGCGACACCGGCACCGACGCCGACGCGATCCACAACGCGCTGCGCGGCATCCCCACCGGCCTCGTGTCGGTGCCCAACCGGTACATGCACAGCCCGAACGAGATGGTGGCGCTGGCGGACGTCGAGCGGGCGGCCCGCCTGCTCGCCGCGTTCGCGCGCAAGCTGGGACCCGACGCGAGCTTCATTCCCACGTAAGGAAGGTCCGCGTAGGTCAGGACTTCTTGAGACTCAGCTCGCTGAGCGCCTGCCGGGCGGCGGCGCGAACCTGCTTGTCGCTGTCGTTGGAGAGATACTGGAGGGTGCCGATCGCGGTGGGCGTCCCCGCCACGCGCAGCGCCTCCACCGCGGTCACCCGCAGGGCCGACGGCTTGCGGCCGAACAGCCGGCCCGAGGGCTGGGCGATCTTGATCAGCGCCTGTACCGCGTCGGGGCTGCCGATGCGACCCAGTGCCAGCACCAGCTCGCGCACCACCTCGGGGTCCTTCTCCTCCTCCAGCGCCACGACCAGCGGCATCGCCAACGCGCTGGCCTTCCGGCCGCCCACGCCCAGCGCTGCCTGACGGCGCACCTCCGAGGAGCGGTCGCGCAGCACGCGGCGCAGCGGCTCCGCCGCGCCGCGCGTGCCGATCTTGGCGAGCGCCAGGGCCACCTGCTTGCGGACCCGCTCGTCGGGGTGATCGAGCTGCTTGGCGAGCGCGGGCACCGCCTCTTCCATCCCCAATTCGCCCACCAGGTCCGCCACGTTGCGCACCACGAACCATTGCGGGTGGCCCAGCATGTGGACCAACTGGTCCTGCCCCTCCTTCATCTGAATCAGGGCATTGAACACACCGCGCCGCTCGATGACCGTGTTCGAGGTCGACAGCAGATCGAGCAGCACTTCCATCCCGTCGGGGCCGGCGCGCTGCAGCACCATGGCCGCGGCGTCCTCGAGGTGCGGGACCAGAACCAGCTTGCTGAGGCTGTCCAGCATGGTGCGCGTGATCATGCGGCGCAACGCGATGCCGTACTGCCTGCGCACGGCCGGGTCCTCTACCGTCCGCTCGACGCGCACGACGCTGTACACGATCTGGATCGCCGCCTCGACTTTCCCCTGCCGCATCGCGCTCTCGACCTGACGCGTGAGCACCGTCAACGTCTCTCCCACACTGGTGGCCTGCGGGTCGCGCTCCAGTGCCGCGAGCAGGTCGCTCGTGTCCTTGGAGAGCGCCTCGCGCAGGGCGAATGTCGGTGACGCCGCCTCGCGCGCAACCTCGGATTCCGGGGCCGATTCGACGTCCTCAGTGGGTGGAAGCGACACGGGAGGCGGCATGATGGCCGCGGACGATGGCCGGAAGGTCGGCGCCTGTGGCAGCGGCGGCGGCGGGGGCGGCGGCGGGGGCGGCGGCGGCGGCGGCCGGGGCGGGAGGTTCGCCGGCAGCGGCGGCACACTCTGCAGCGGTGGCGCGACGCCTTCGATGTGCGTGGCAGGAAGCTCGGGCTGTCCGCTGGATTCGCTCGGGACGACATCCCCGTGCGGCGTGCCGGCATCGACGCTCGGAAGCGCCACCGATGGGGGTGCAAGGTTCTGCTCGACCTGCGTCACTCCTTCGGCGCCGGCGATCGGGGTGCTCCTGAGATCCCGCACCGGCTCGCCCCGCAGCACCCCGCGAGTGCCCATGTCGGCGGTTTGCCCCGGTCCCTCTAGCTCCCCCGGTTCCTCCGGCTCCTTCTGCCGG
>DATDED010000318.1:0-8580 GCA_036523455.1 Gemmatimonadales bacterium | reverse complement strand
CGCGCGCAGTCCTTCTTGGAGATCAGAGGACCGGCCGTGCGCGCGATTTGTGCTGTGACCTTCTCGACCAGATCGGCCTTCGTCATCCGTACCCCCCGAAGGGCGCAGGGAATACCAGTAACCGGGCGCCCAACATAGGAGCTTACCTATTGACTGTCAAGCGCTTGGAGGAACTCCTTGAAGTGCTCCTGGGCGTCATGGGGGCCTGGAGAGGCCTCTGGATGGTACTGCACAGCGAAGATGGGGTACTCCCGGTGCCTGACTCCTTCTACAGTGCCATCATTGAGGTTAAGGTGCGTCACTTCAAGTGATTTCGCGCCAGGAACCCCGCCCGTATCCCCCCGGACGGCGAATCCATGGTTCTGGGAAGTGATAAGCACTTGGCCCGTCTTGAGATCGCGAACCGGGTGGTTTCCCCCCCGGTGTCCATAGGGGAGCTTCACCGTCTCGCCCCCGAGGGCGAGCCCGAGCAGCTGGTGACCGAGGCAAATCCCGAATATGGGAAGGGACCCATCGGCCAGCTCCCGGATGGTCTGGACCGCGTACCCGACGGCCGCCGGATCGCCCGGGCCATTGGACAGGAACACGCCCGAGGGCGCGAGCTCGCGCACCCGCGCGCTGGGCGTGCTCGCGGGGACCACCGTCACCCGACACCCGTTCCGGGCGAACAGCCGCAGGATGTTGCGCTTCATCCCGTAGTCGAAGGCCACGACGTGGTGTTTGGCGTCGGCCGGACCCGACTCGTACTCGTCCGGGACGGTCGCGGCGCTGGCCAGGTCCAGTCCGTCCATCCGCGGCGAGGCCATGAGCCCGGCGCGCACTTCCTCGGACGGGGCATCTCCCGTGGCCAGCACGCCGCGCATGGCTCCCTTCGAGCGGATGTGGCGCGTGAGCTGACGGGTGTCCACGTCGGCGATGATCGGGATGCGCGCCGCCGAGAGCCAGTCGAGCAGGCTGCCGGTGGAGCGCCAGTTGGACGGATGGCCCGACAGCTCGCGCACCACGACCCCCGACACCCTCGGCCGGTCGGACTCCACGTCCTCGGGGTTGATGCCGTAGTTGCCGATCATCGGAGCGGTCATCACCACCAGCTGCCCGAGGTAGGAGGGATCGGTGAAGACCTCCTGGTAGCCGCTCAGATTGGTGGTGAAGACGACCTCGGCACAGGCGGGCTCGAACGGGAGCGGCGCGGTTCCGGCGAACCAGGCGCCATCCTCGAGGAGCACGTAGGCCGGGAGACGGTCAGCGATTGGGCGGTGTCGGCTGCTGAGGGGTGGTCGCCGGCGGCGTCGCGGGCGTGGACTGGATCGGCAGCGGAGCCTGCTGCACCGGCGCGGGCGCCGGTCCGCCCTCGAGGATCGACCGCGGCGCGCTCGAGCGCGACGACATCACGGCCAGCACGAGGGCGAGGAACAGGAAGATGCCCGAGCACCACCAGGTGACGGTGTGCAGCAACGTCGTGGCCTGGCGGCCTCCCATGACCATTTCGGTCCCGGAGCCGCCACCCAGCGACGCGAGCCCACCGCCCTGCCCCGCCTGCAGCAGGATCGCGGTGGCCATGACGACGGCGTCGAGCAACAGCAGGATCAGCAGAACGGTGTACATGCCGCGCGGAGTATAGCTAGGACGCGGCGACCGACACAAGTTGCGTCCAGCCCGCGGGATCGAGCGACGCCCCGCCGACCAGCACCCCATCCAGCTCCGGCTCCGCCAGCAGGTCGGCGATGTTCTTGAGGCTCACGCTGCCGCCGTACAGAACCCGCGCGACCTTCGCCCCGCGCTGGGTGAGCCAGCGCCGGATCTCCCGGTGCACGGCAGCGGCATCCTGCGGCGTGGCGTTGCGACCGGTGCCGATCGCCCAGACCGGCTCGTAGGCGATGACGATCCGGTCGAGCCGGGCCCCGTCCTGTCCTTCGAGCGCCGCCGAGAGCTGGCGGTGTACGACCTCCAGAGTCGCGCCGCTCTCCCGCTCAGCCAGCTTCTCGCCCACGCACAGGACCGGGACCAGCCCGCCCTCCTGCACCGCGCGCACCTTCCGGGCGGTATCTGCGTCGGACTCGCCGAACACGTGCCGCCGCTCGGAGTGGCCGATGAGCGCGGCCCGCGCCCCCGCCTGGGCCGCAAGTGGGACGGAGATGGCTCCGGTGAACGCGCCCTTGGGCTCCCAATGGACATCCTGTGCCCCGGCCAGCAGATCGTTCCGCCCGTTCACCCGGGCGGCGACCGTCGTGAGCGAAACGGCGGGCGGAAAGAACCAGACATCGCGGTCGGGCGCGGGCTGGTAGGCGCGGAGAAAAACGTCCATGTAGGCCTGCGCATCGGCCGGCCCCAGATGCATCTTCCAGTTGGCGGCGAACAGCAGGCGCCTCATGCGACGTCCAGTGCGGTCACGCCGGGGAGCGGCTTTCCTTCCAGGAACTCCAGCGACGCGCCACCCCCGGTGGAGACGTGGGTGAACTTGTCCTCGAGCCCGGCGACAGCGGCCGCGGAATCGCCGCCACCGACGACCGTAGTCGCGCCCTTGGCGGTCGCCTCCACCATCGCCTGGGCGACGGCGCGCGTGCCGGCGTCGAACGGCGGGGTCTCGAACACTCCCATCGGGCCGTTCCAGATGACCGTCTTGGCCGCGAGGATCCGGGCGCGGAAATCGTCGGCCGTGGCCTGGTCGATGTCGAAGACGGCCATGTCCGCCGGGATGCCGTCGCTCTTCACCTGGCGTCGCTCGGCAGCGCGCTCGAGGGAGGGCGCCACGGTGGCGCCGCGCGGCAGCACCAGCTTCTGGCCTCCCTTGGCGAGCAGGGTCCGGGCGAGCTCGGTGCGGTCCCGCTCCACGAGCGAGGCGCCGACCTCGAGGCCGAGGCTCGCGAAGAAAGTGCAGGCCATGGCACCGCCGATCAGGATGGCGTCGCACTTGGGGAGCAGCGCCTCGATCACGTCGATCTTCCCGCTGATCTTGGCACCCCCCAGCACCGCGACGAACGGCCGGCGCGGCTGCTCCAGCGCCGCACCGAGGTAGCGCAGCTCCTTTTCCATCAGGAACCCGGCAACCGCGGGCTTGAGGAGATGCGCCACCGCCTCGGTGGAGGCATGGGCGCGATGGGCCGACCCGAACGCGTCGTTCACGTAGAAGTCCCCCAGCGCGGCGAACTGCCTCGCCAACTCCGGATCGTTGGCCTCCTCCCCGAGCCAGAAGCGGGTGTTCTCGACCAGGGCCACGCCGCCGCGCGGCAGGCGCCGGGTGACGGCCACACCGGCGGCGAGATCCTCGATGAACTCGACCGTTATTCCCAGCACGCGCTCGACGTCGCGCACGATTTGACGCAGCGAATACTTAGGGTCCGGCCCGCCCTTGGGCCGGCCCAGGTGGGAGAGGAGCACGACGCGCGCCCCGCGCTCGCGCAAATAGCGGATGGTCGGCGCGGCGGCCCGGATCCGGGCATCGTCGGAGACCGCCCCGTCTTTCAACGGGACGTTGAAGTCCACCCGGACCAGCGCGCGCTGCCCTTCGAGCGCGGCGGCCGGGAGGCTCTCGAGGCCGCGTGTGGTCACCGGCGCGATCCGATGTAGGCGAGCAGATCCACGCAGCGCGCCGAGTACCCCATCTCGTTGTCGTACCAGGAGGAGACGTGCACCAGCGTCCCGTCGATCACGTTGGTGGACTTGGCGTCCACCACGCTGGAGAACAGGTTGCCGATGTAGTCGGTCGAGACGAGGGGCTCGTCGGAGACGTCGAGAATCCCCTTCAGCTCGCCCTGCGCCGCCTGCTTGAAGGCGGCGTTCACCTCTTCGATCGTCGTCGCCTTCTTCACTTCCGCGGTCAGGTCCACGAGCGAAACGTCCGGTGTGGGCACGCGCAGCGAGACGCCGTCGAGCTTCCCCTTGACCTCCGGAATCACGAGGCTGGTCGCCTTGGCCGCACCGGTCGTGGTCGGGATGATCGAGAGCGCGGCGGCGCGGGCCCGCCGCAGATCCTTGTGCGGCAAATCGAGGATATTCTGATCGTTGGTGTAGCTGTGCACGGTCGTCATGAAGCCGTGCACCAGCCCCCAGTGCTCGAGCACCACCTTCACCACGGGCACGAGGCAGTTGGTCGTGCAGGACGCGTTCGAGATGATGTGATGGGCGGCCGGATCGTACTTCTTCTCGTTCACCCCCATCACGATGGTGATGTCCTCGCCCTTGGCGGGGGCGGAGATCACCACCTTCCTGGCGCCGGCGGTGAGGTGCTTGGCAGCCGAGTCGCGATCGGTGAACCGCCCCGTGCTCTCGAGCACCAGATCCACGCCCATCTCCTTCCAGGGGAGCTTCTCCGGCTCCTTGATCGCCGTGACCCGGACTTCCTTCCCGTTCACGACGAGCGCCTCCCCCTTCACCTCGACCGTTCCCGGGAACCGCCCGTGTACCGAGTCGTACTTGAGCAGGTGCCCGAGAGTCTTGGGGTCGGTGATGTCGTTGACACTCACGAACTCCAGGTCGGTCTGCTTCGACAAGAGCGCCGCCCGCACCACGTTGCGGCCGATGCGCCCGAAGCCGTTGATGCCCACCCGCACCGCCATGTTCGCTCCTAAGAGAAGTCCGGAATGCTCGCGCGGCCGAACGTCACGGCCGTGATCGAAGAAACGCCCGCCTCACCCAGCACCCGCGCGGCCTCGGCAAGCGTCGCGCCGGTCGTGAACACGTCGTCTACCAAGTTGATTGGGGATTGCGGATTGCTGATTGCGGATTGACTTCGGCTCCTGCCAATGCGCAATCCACAATCCCCAATCCGCAATGCAAAAGCCCCCGCCACGTTCGCCAGGCGCGCCGCCGGTGTCAACGCCGTCTGCGTCGGTGTATTGCGCACTCTGACAAGGAGTTGCGGCGCCACCACGAGCCCCCACCGGCGTCCTAGCGCCCGCGCCAGCACCTCGCTCTGATTGTAGCCACGTCGCTTGAGCCGCGCGGGACCGAGCGGGATCGGGACGAGCAGGGTTCCCGGGACCGGTCGCGGGAGCAGACGGACCAGCGACTCCGCCAGGTCCGCGGCGATGCGCGGCAGTCCCCGGTATTTCAGCGCGTGCACCGCCTCGCGAGCGCCACCGTCGAGCCACACGCCCGAGCGGACGACCCGCAGCGCCTCCGGCCATTCACGACACAGCCGGCAGGGTCCGAAATGGGGCTCGGGTTGACCGCACCGCTCGCACCAGGGCGGGCGCACGGGACGCCAGCGCGACCGGCACACGGGACACACGAGGTCGTCGGCCCGGGCCGGCCCGAGCAGCCCGTGACACACCAGGCACTCGGCCGGGAGCAGCAGCTGCTCGAGAGCGCTAGACACGGAGCGCGCGCTCGACCGCCGCGCGCATGATCTCGACCGGCGCCGGCCGGTCCGGAAAGAACCGCTCCCAGGCGAGCGCCCCCTGGCGCACCAGCACCCCCCGTCCGTCGCGCGTCGCGATGGACCGGCGGCGCAGCTCGCGGGCCCAGCGGGTTTCCCCGGGGCCATAGACCAGATCGAGGGCGGCGCGAATCCCGTGCAGGCCGTCGGGGTCGAGGGGGAGCGGGTCGCCGGAAGCGAGACCGAGCGGGGTGGCGTTCACGACCAGATCGGCGGCATAGGGCGGCTTCGCCACCCGGGCGTTCACGCCGAGACCGGACGCCCAGGCCGCGAAGTCGGTCGCCCGGCGGGCGTCGCGTGAATGCACCGACAGGTCGGCGCGGGCGTCCGCCGCGGCGAGCGCCGCGGCCCGCGCCGAGCCGCCCGTGCCCACCACCAGCCAATGCCCGCCGTCGACCCCGAGCTCGGCCAGCTCGGCCGCGATGGCGGGGACGTCGGTGTTGTCGCCGACGAGCGCTCCCTGTTCCACCCAGTAGGTATTGCACGCCCCCGCCCGCGCGCACAGGTCGGTTTTACGCGTGACGTCCCGTTCCGCCGCTTCCTTGTGCGGGACGGTCACATTGCCGGCGATGCCAAGCGCGCCGAGGGCGCGGAACGTATCGGAGAAGTCGCCGGGGGAGACCCGCAGGGCGACGTACACCGCATCCACCCCCAGCGCGTCGAGGGCCGCGTTGTGCATGGTGGGAGACAGCGAATGGGCGATGGGATCGCCCAGCACGGCGAGCAGCCGGGTGTTACTGCCGATCCTCACTCCGCGCCCTGCCTGCGAGCCGGTCGGCCACCGCCACGATCAACGTCTCGAGCTCCGCGCAGGTGTCGCGGTATACCTCGAGGTCCCCCCCGAACGGATCGCCCACCTCGGCTTCCTCCCCGGTCCGCCCCGTATATTCGCCCAGCACGAAGACCCGCCCTTCGCCGCCGAGCTCGTGGACGCGCGCCCGGTGGTGCCGCGCCATCGTGAGGATCAGCTCCGTTTCCTCCACGATCTCGCGCGTGAGCAGGCGCGCGCGATGACTCGACAGATCGAGCCCACGCTCCAACGCGACCAGATAGGCCCCCTCGGAGGCCGGGGCGCCGTCCCAGGCTCCCGTGCCGGCGGACGCCACCGTGACGTCGTCCAGTCCCCGCTCGGCGAGCGCCCGCTTCAGCAGCGCCTCGGCGAGCGGGCTGCGACAGATGTTCCCGGTGCAAACGAAGAGCACGCGCTTCACGGCGCCAGCATCCCCACCGCCGCGCGCAGCCGCGCGACCGGAATGGCCCCGGACCGCACCACCCGGGCGAGCGGACCCGTGCAGTCCACCACCGTCGAAGGCGGCTGATTGCCCAGCACGCCCCCGTCGAGCACCAGCAGCCTCCCGTCGGCGACGGCGGGGGCGAAATCGCGCAGGATGGCATCCGCCCCGGGCGCAGGCGGCGCCCCGGGCAGGTTCGCGGAAGTGGACGTCAGGGGCTCGCCCAGCTCGCCCACGAGCAGCGCCACCCCGGCATGCGATGTCCAGCGCACGGCGATACCTCCTTCCGGCCCGCGCAGCAGATCGGGCAACCGTCCACTGCCGCCCGGCAATACCAGTGTCAGCGGTCCCGGCCAGAATGCCCGGGCCAGCGCACGGGCGGATTCGTTCATGGCGAGCCCCTGCGCCTCGGCCATCTCGCGGCTGGCCACCAGCAGCAGGAACGGCTTCCCGGCCGCCCGTCCCTTGAGCGCCGCCAGTGTGCGGAGGTCGGGGTCCACCGGCCGCGATCCCAAACCGTACACCGTCTCCGTAGGATACGCGAGCAGGCCCCCCGCGCGCAGGTGGGCTCTTACCCGCGGAACCGCCGCCCGGGCGTCCGCGATCGTCACGAACGGCAGGGCGGTCATCCCACCTCCCGCGCCAGGGCTTCCGCCAGGCGCCAATCGTCCTCGGTCGTCACTTTCAGGTTGAAGGCGGACCCGGCAACGACCTCCACGGGGAATCCGGCCCGCTCCACCGCCTCGGCATCGTCGGTGGGTGGGGGGCCGTCGGCCGGCCAGCGCGCGTACCCCTCGGCGAGCATCGCTCCGGGGAACCCCTGGGGCGTCTGCGCCCGCCACAGGCGGATCCGCGCCACCGTCCGCACCACCCGCCCATCATCCGCGACGTCCTTCACCGTATCGCCCATCGGGACGGCCGCCACCGCGCCGACGCCGGCCCGGGCGTGCTCGATCACCGCACTGATCGTCGCGCCGTCCACGAACGGGCGCGCGGCATCGTGAACGAGGACGACGGGCGGCAGCGCGCCCAGTTCCTGGAGCCCGGCTCGCACCGAATCGGCGCGTGTGGCCCCACCGCTCACTCCACTGACGCGAGGACCCAGCAGCTCCTGCAACCACACGGGCGGCTGCTCGGCTACGCCGGCGGGCAACGTCACCACTACGCGCCCCACATCAGGCCGCGCCAGGAACGGCCGCAGCGCCCGCAACAGCATCGGCACGCCGGCGATGGGCCGGAACTGCTTCGGGCCGCCGGGACCGGCGCGCACCCCGGACCCGGCCGCCACGATCACGACGGCGACGTCAGGCGGCGAGCCGGCGGGCGAGCTCACCGACATGCGCGATCGCCACGACCTCGAGTCCGCCGGCCACGCGGGACCGCGACGACAGAAAGACGCGACGGAATCCCTGGCGCTGGGCTTCGGTCAGGCGGCGCTCGAGCCCGACGACCGGGCGCACTTCCCCACCCAGTCCCACTTCGCCCAGGAACAGCGCATCGGCCGGCACGGGCCGGTCGTGCACGCTCGAGGTCAGCGCCGCGAGCACCGCGAGATCGGTGGACGGCTCGAGCAGGCGGACCCCGCCGGTGACGTTGACGAACACGTCGAGGGCCCCGACCGGGAGCCCCCCGCGCCGCTCCAGTACCGCGAGCAGCACGGCGAGCCGTCGCTGGTCGAGTCCTGTGGCCACGCGCTGCGGCGTCCCGAAGCCCGGTTTGGACGCGAGCGCCTGCACCTCCACCAGCAGCGGGCGTGTGCCTTCCATCAGCGCCGTTACGGCCGAACCGGAAACCCCGGCATGGCGCCCGGCGAGGAACGCGGCCGCGGGATCGGCCACCGGCTCGAGCCCCGTCGCGGTCATGCGGAACACGCCGATCTCGTCCACCGACCCGAACCGGTTCTTCACCGCCCGCAGGACGCGGTGGTCGAGCGTCGCCTCCCCCTCGAAGTAGAGCACGGTGTCCACGATG
>DATDED010000317.1:0-3135 GCA_036523455.1 Gemmatimonadales bacterium | reverse complement strand
TCGGCCAGACCAACGCGGGTACGGGCGAGCCCTGTGGGGTTTCAGCGGCGGGCGTTGTGGGAAATACCGACTTCGACTTCACCGCGGCCACTGCGTTCCAGAACAACTTCGACCGCGTTGCGGCATACGCTTCGTATCCCGTGGGCAAGCACTTCCTGCCAATGGTGGGATACGAGATCGGGCACGACCACATACCGGGGAATCCGGCTGCATTCCCGACTGGTGGTCTGACGACGTTCACCAGCAAGGGAGCGTTCGCCGACGCCGTGTTCCAGATCAACCAGAACTTCACGGCGGGACTGCGGTATGATTGGTTCCGCCCGAACACCGCGAAGCTGAACCGGCAGCGGGCTTTCACTCCGTACGTCAACATCCCGCTGAACAACGGACTCCAGGTCATCGCGGAGTACCAGCACCGAGACTTCCAGCTTGATGCGACGCACAGTAGGAAGAACGACACGTTCCAGATACGGGTCATCTTCATCGAGTAGCCAGCGGACCGAATGAAGGAGCTTGTTTGGACAAGAGGAACTCATCAAGCGGCTTAAGGAGGATCTGGGGTGAATTGGGTCCGTATCGTCCCCAGTTCACCCAGTTCTTGCTTGTTCGATTCTTGGTCGGCGCATTGGACTTACGTGATCGACGCTGAAAGGGTCGTGAAAGCTCCACAGGAAGTCAGGAGAGCCGCCCGAGCCTAGCGCCATCCCACGGAGCTCTGCGCCGCTGCGATCAGCTTGGCCGGGTCGTATCCCGTTCCACCCTTGAACACGAGCTCGACCTTCTCCACGTCCGCGATGTCGCTCGCCGGGTTGCCGTTCACCACGATCAGGTCGGCCGCTTTGCCTGCGGCGATCGAGCCAATGCGGTCGGCGCGCCCCAGGTAGATGGCGCCGTTCAACGTCCCGATGCGGATCGCTTCGAGTGGGGTGAATCCGGCTTCCACGAGGAGCTCCAGGGCGCGGTGGTTCGAGAATCCCGCCACTACACCGCCGTACCCGGTAGGATCGGTGCCGACGAGCAACAGCCCGCCCGCCTGGGCGAACAGCCGCTCGAGGAGCATTTCCTTCCGGAGAAGAACGACCCAGGTCGTGTCGGTCGAGGCCGCGATGCGCACGCGCTGCCGCAGGTACTGATCCCGCGCCTCCGGGAGCATGGCGTCGAGCGCTCCGGTCGAGGCGGGGGGGCGCCCTGGTGTGTAGGTCTCGAATACGGGCAACGTCGAGGTCAGCGCGACGTGTTTCGCTCGAGGTAGCGGATCAGGTCCCGGGCTGCCGCGCCATCGGGGTCGAGCGCCAGCAGCGACGCGACGCCCGAGTCCCGGCTCGGGCAGGCGTCGGGCGTCTTTCCCGGCACGAAATCGGTGGCCACGAGAAAGCCGTGCTCCAGATCGTCGATCCCCAAATCAGCGGCTTCCCGGAACGTGACCGAGCAGAGATGGCCGGTCACCTTGAGCCGGCGCGCGTGCGCGGCCACGATCGCCGCCCGCAGCTCGGCGCGCGAGACGTGCATGTACGCCTTGAACGAGGTCGCGCCCTGGTTTGCCCAGTACTCGACCATTCCGCGCGCCTCGGCCGAGTCGGCCAACGCGTGGATCTGCGGCAGGGGCAAGCCGGGGCCTTCGAGGTAGGGACCGGTCACATCCATTGCGGGACCGGCGATCTCCCCCGCGGCGACGCTCCGGGCCAGGCTCAGATCGGCGTACGGCTCGATGCTGCCGCCGGTGCGCACTGTCGTCACGCCACCCGCCAGATAGAGCTTCGGGAAGCTCCACCCCTGCTCGGTATACATCCCGTTGCCCGCGGGATAGAAGTAGTGCTCATGCACCATCACGAGCCCCGGGAGCACGGTGCGCCCGGTCAGGTCGTGCACCTCGGCGCCGGCGGGGATCGACGCTCCGGTGCTGGGCCCGATCGAGGCGATCGTGCCGTCGCGGATCACGATCGTCTGATCCTCGGCCGGAGCGGCGCCGGTGCCGTCCACGACGCGGACGTGGGTGAGGGCCACGGTGGGGGCGGACACGGACACGTACGGCCGCTCTCCAGCGGAGGGCGTCTGGACGATGGCGGCGATGAGCAGACAGCCGAGCGGCGTCATGGGATGGTCCCGGTGGCGCGGTGCGCGATCGCCGCTTCCACGTCCGCGATGTCGCGCGGGGCAGGGGTGATCCATTCGAGGCCGGTCGGCGTCACGATGTAGTCGTCCTCGATGCGCACGCCCGTATTCTGATAGCGCAGCACGGCGGCGCGGACCTTGGCGGCGAAGGCGCGGTTGCGCGGCGTGTCGGGCAGGATGTCGAGTAGCCTGGTATTCACATAGATCCCCGGCTCGATGGTGAACGCGTCCCCAGGGCGGAACACGCGCTCGTCGTAGTAACCCTGCATCGGGTCGTGCACGGCGAGTCCCAGGCCGTGGCTGATGCCGTGGATGGCGAACAGCATCACCTGGCGGCAGCCGCGCGGCTGCTTGTCGCAGTCGGCGGGCCAGGGCGGATCGAACGCGGCCTCGGGTGATTCGATCAGGCCGAGGCGCGCGAGGCCACGCGCGCGCACGTCGACCGAGGAATCCTGCGCCGCCTGCACTGACTTCCCCGGCCCGGAGTTGCGCTCCGCCGCGGCCTGCGCGTCGCGCACGATCTGATAGACCGCGCGCTGGTCCGGGGTGAACGTGCCGCTGACCGGCAGGGTGCGCGTCACGTCCGCCGCGTAGCCGCCGTACTCGGCGCCGGCATCGATGACCACCACCTCGCCGGCGCGTAGCTCGCGCCGGTCCTTCATGTAGTGCAGCTGCGTGCCGTTCGGCCCGGACCCCACGATCGAGCCGTAGGCCGTGCGCTCCGATCCAAGGTGACGGAACGCGGCCTCGACCTCAGCCTGGAGATCGTACTCGTGCATGCCCGGAGCGATGGCTCGCATGGCGGCGCGATGGCCGGCCACGCTGATCTCGGCCGCCCGGCGCAGCAGCGCCAGCTCGGGCCCGCTCTTGCGCGCGCGCAGCCGGTCCACGATCGGACCGCCGTCCCGCACATCGAGTCCCGGATGCCGCGCCGCGAGGGCGCGCATGACCTGGCCGCCACGCGTGAGCGAATCGAGCCGGGCGAAGTCGGCGTCCTCGAAGTCGCGCAGGGCGTAGAAGGGG
>DATDED010000316.1:0-10928 GCA_036523455.1 Gemmatimonadales bacterium | reverse complement strand
CCGCCGACGGCGGACGCCGTCGTACTCCCGGACAAGGAGGCGCCGCTCGTGCCGCTGCCGGCTGCGATCGCCACCGCGACGTTGCCGGAGAACCCGGTGACGAGGTTCCCCACCGCGTCCATCACCCGCACCGTGACCGATGGGGCGATCGCCGCACCGGCGGTCGCGGCGCTCGGCTGTTGGCCGAACACGAGGTGGTCGGGCGCACCCGGCGCGACGGCGAACGTCGTGCTCGTTGCCGTGGGCAGTACCGAAGCCGAGGCGATCAACGTATAGCCCGACGCGACGCGATCGATACTCACTCCGCAGAACGTGGCGACCCCGGCCACGGCGGTGACCGTCGTCGTACCGGACAACGTCCCGCTGCCAGGGTTCGCGCCGATAGCGAGCGAAACTGCTCCGTTGAAGCCGGTCGCGGTGTTCCCGAGCCCGTCCCGCACGGCCACCTGGACGCACGGCGTGATTCCCGTCCCGGCGGTCGCCGTGGCGGGCGGCTCGACCACAAAGACGAGCTGGGCCCCATTTGCAGCGAGGTTATTGAATGCCGCGCTGGTGACGCTCGTGAGCCCCGCGGCAGCGGCTTGCAGCGTGTATCCGGTGCCGCTCTTGTCGAGGCTGAGATCGGCGAAGGTGGCGATCCCGGCCACGGCTGCCGCGGTCGTCGTGCCGGTCAGCGTCGCCGTGCCCGGATTCGCCGCGAGCGTCACGGTGACGTTACCGGTGTAGGTGGGAACGGTGTTCCCGGCGGCGTCCTGTGCGGCGACCTGGACCGCCGGCGCGATCGGCGCGCCGGCAAAAGTGCTGCTCGGCCCGACCACATAGGCGAGCGTCGCGGTCGGTCCGACGGTGATGTCGAACGCGCCGGTCGTGACGCCCGGGACACCCGTAGCGGCTGCGGTCAGCGTGTAGGCGGCGCCGGCCTTGGCGATGCTGACGGAGGAGAACGTCGCGACGCCGGCGGCGGCCGCGGCGCTCGATGTCCCCGCCAGGGTCGCGCCGGGTGAGCCGCTGCCCGGGGTGATCCCCAGGGTCACCATGCCCACGAAGCCGGTGGCCGTATTCCCCATGTTGTCGTGCGCCGTCACCACGATCGCGGGCGCGATCGGCTGCCCCGCGACGGTAGGCGTCGGCTGTACGCTGATGACGAGGACGCTGGCCGGGCCCGCCGTGATGTTGAACGTCGCGCTCGTGACGCCGGTCAGTCCTGTCCCGCTGGCGCTGAGGGTGTACCCAGTTCCGACCTTGTCGATGCTGAGGGTGGTGAACGTCGCGATGCCTGCCACTGCCGCCACCGTCTTCGTCCCCGACAGCGTGGCGCCGGCGGCGCCGGTGCCGTTCGTGATGGCGACCGTGATGGACCCGGTGTAGACGTCGGCGACGTTCCCGAGCGCATCACGCGCGCTTACGGTGACGGCGGGCGCGAGCCCGGCCCCGGCGACACTGGTCGGGGGTTGGGTCGTGAAAGCGAGCTGGGTCGCGGGACCGGCGGAAATATCGAAGGTGGCGCTCATGGCGGCGGTGAGCGATCCCGACGTGGCCTTCAGCCGGTAGCCCGCGCCTTTCTTGTCGATGCTCAGGGACGCGAACGTCGCGACGCCTCCCGCCGCTTTCACGGTCGTCGTCCCGCCGAGCGTTCCCCCGCCTGGATTGGCATCGAGCGCGATCGTCACGTCACCCGTGAAGTCGGAGACCAGCGCTCCATTCCCATCCCTGGCCTCGACGACTACGGCCGGCGCGACCGCCGATCCTGCCATGGCATTCACCGGATCCACCTTGAAGGCGAGCTGGCTCGCCCCTGGCGGCGGCGAGGACGTGTCCTTGCCGCAGGTGATCGCGACGACCGACAGGGCGATGATGGAAAGCGTGAGCGCCAGGCGGCGCAGGGCGGAGAAGCGACGAACGCGCATGTCGTTAACCAGGTTGAGAGGGCTCGCCGGACGCCAAACGCAGGTTCTATGCCAAAGTGCTTGAGTGAGGCGCAGTTACGAGCATGTGAACGAGCGCACAAACGCACGTTTCCTTTGTGGCGTGCGGGCCACGCGCACTGTAGCGCTGCAGCCCAATGTGGCGTGACTGCCGTCACGTGCGTTGCCGAGGTGCCGCGCTATACATCAGGCCGGCCGCCCGATCCGTGCGGTCCTTCATTAGATGACCGCGTGTCTCGCAGGACCTCTCGCTGACTACGTCACCGACGGAATTCCCTGGAGGTGAGTGGATGCTTGCATCCTTGCAACAGTCGCTACCGGCGCAATGGCAGGACACGGTTCATTTCCTCGCGTCCGGCTTCTCCTGGATTCTCGATTTCGAGAGCGCGGCGCTGGGATTCGTCCTCTCCGGACCCAACCCGGCGATCATCGTCGTGAAGAGCGCTCTCATCCTCCTGCCCTGCGCGCTGCTCGTCGCCGGGCTGTGGTGCACCATGGCCTCGCTCTACACGCTGCCGTTCCGCTCCGGGCGCGGCGGCTTCCTCACCGCGCTGCTCGTGTCATGGTGGGACGCGGGACGGATGACATGGTTCTACTGGGCGGGACTGGTGCGTGTCGGCCTGGTGTTGCTGGGATGGATCTGGAGTCTGCTGAAGCTTGCGGGCTCGCTCGTCACGCGCTTCATCAAGTTCGCGTTCACGAGTCCCTTCGCCCTGCTCGACTGGGCCACGCGCCAGTACTTCCAGCCAGGCGTCCCCTGGATCGCCTTCCTGCTCATCCTCCTTTGGTCGGCGCTGGAAGCGACGGTCTTCACCTTCACGCTGCGCCCCACGCTCACCGAGGTGCTCGCCGACCTGACCGGATCAGAGCTGTCGGGCTGGGCCGTGACGCTCATCCTCTGGCCGTTCCTGTTCATTCTGATCTCGGGCAGCTTCGCCGCGATCCAGGCGCTCGTCGAGGCGATCCGCACCAAGCGGGCCTCGCAGATCGTGTCGATGGCCCTGGTCGAAGCGTTCGTGATGTTCTTCGAGGTGATGTTCCTGTACCGCGAGCTGATCGATGCGATCACGCCCTGGATCGCGCAGCAGACGGGGTTCCAGCTCGGGTTCTTCTCCACACTCGCCATGGCATCCTTCGGGTGGATCGGCGTGCGCGCCATGACCTGGTTCCTGTTCGGCCGCTTCGGGACCCCGGCGCTGCTCGGCATCCTGGCGCGTCAGAACATCGCCGGCACGCAGCGGGCGGGGGCGACCGTCGACTTCCAGACGACCGAGTACTGGCGCGGCCCGGTGGCCGCGCTCAAGGCCGAAGCCGAGTGGTTCAAGAAGGAAGCGCGGGAGACCTTCGAGCTGCTCTCCCTGCCGGTGCTGCAGCTGCTGGCCGCCGGTGTGAACTTCGCCGTGGTAGTGATCCTCAGCCATCCGGTGTTCACGTTGCCGTTCCGGAATCTGGAGCAGGTCCTGGCCACCACGCCGCAATTCTCCGCCGCGGCGCGTCATCCCCTGCCCGGAGCGACCACATGACGGGCCGCCTCGCGCGCCTCGGCGCGCTGGCCGGGACGGCCCTGCTGCTGGGCTGCACAGGGAACGATCAGACCGAGGCGCAACCCGCCGCCTCGACCCTCGTGGTCGGGATCGATGTGAGCGGCTCGTTCCGGGATGCCCAGCTGTACGACGACGCGATCGAGTTCGCGGCGCACTACATCTACGCGCACTTGAACGGACTCGGCGGCCTGCGCACGCCCACCGCGCTCTTCGCGGCGTCCGTCGGCGGCGCGCGCCCGGGTGAGCCCAAACCGTTCCACCCCATCAACGACTTCCAGGGCCGCTCGGTCGAGCAGATCGCGGCGGACCTGCGGGCCTGGTTTCCGTCCGCGGACGCCTACACCGACTTCAACGCCTTCTTCGGCAGGGTCTCCGGGTTGATCAAGGAACGCGGCCTGATCCTCTCCCCGCTCAACGTCGTGCTGCTGAGCGACGGCGTGCCCGACGTGCCGCCCGGCACGCGGCTGGCCGCCGGCGAGAACCCGTACGCGCGGATCGACATGAGTCCGCTCGAGTATCTCTCACGCAGCGTCACCGTGCGGCTGTTGTACGCGAGCCCGTCGGTAGGCGAAGACTGGAAACGGCTGGTGCGCCGCAAGCGGGTCCGCCTCTGGACCGAGGAGGCCCAGGTGATGCGCGGCTGGCACACGCAGGTCCGGCCCGACGTGTCGCTCGAGCACCAGGCGGCTCTGTGGAAATGGGTGCAGGACAACGTGGACTTCCGCGTGCGGAGCACGAATCTGTTTTAGGGGGATAGACGGGGAGTGGGGAGCGGGGAGCGGTCGCAAACGGCGTGCACCGACCCTCCGGCTCGCACCGTCTCCGACCGCTCCCCGCTCCCCCCACCTTCCGCGTTTATTGCACGATCACCGCCGGCACGTTCTGCTCCGCCACCAGGCGGTTGAATGATGGCACCTCGCCCGTAACGATCGCGTGCAACCGGTCGAGCTGCGTCTTGAGCTGGGCATCAAGCGCGTCGAACACCGCTTGGCTCACATCGGTCGGCGGGGCGTCGGCGGATCCGACGACGCCTGTCAGCGCGGCGAGCTTGTTGTTGATGCGGATCGGGAAGTTGAGCGGATCCTCTCCGCTGCGATTCTGTACCTGGTAGATCTCGCGCTCCACCACCTGCAGGTGCGCCTTGAGGGAGTCGGCCTGCGCCCGGATCGGGGCGGCACCCGCCTGCCCCTTCACCCGCGTCGTCACGCCCTCGACCTGTTGCACCAGATCGCGGATCTGTTTGACGGCGTCGTTGGCCGCCGACACCCGGTCTCTGATCTGGATGAGGAAATCGAACTGCCGCTGCAGGTCCGCGACCGGCACCGTGACGCGCGGGTCCTCCCGCACCTGGAACGTGCGGCTGGCGTTCCAGGTCCCGGCCGCGAGCCGAACGGTGTAGGTCCCCGGGACCGCCACCGGCCCACGCGTGTCGCCCGCCCACAGCACCATCCCTTTGAAGCGGTGCGCGCCAGGGTAGCGGAGGTCCCACACGAAGCGGTTCAGGCCGGCGGTGACCCGGAGGGTGTCGCCCTCCGGGGGCGGCTTCGTGGAGAAGCGCCGCACCAGCGAGTCGCGCGTGTCACGGACCTCGAGCGTCACGGGCGTGCCGCTGTCGGGTGCCTGCCGGAAATAGAAATCGATGCGCGCGCCCGCCGCCGGGTTTCTCCCCACTGCGCGGGGCGCCCCGAAGCCACCGCCCCCCGGGCCGCGCTGCGCCTCGCCCGGCGTGAACAGCCAGCGCTCGGCCGAGACCACCTCGGGCGTGATCTGCCGCAGCGACGAGAGGTCGTCCAGGATCCAGAACGAGCGCCCGTGCGTCGCGGCGATGAGATCGCCGTCCTTGATCGTCAGATCGTGTACCGGCACGACCGGGAGGTTCTGCCGCAGCGACTGCCAGCTCGCGCCGTCGTCGAAGGAGACGTAAGCCCCGAACTCGGTCCCGGCGTACAGCAGCCCCTGGCGCTCGGGGTCCGCCCGCACTACCCGCACGAAGTGCCCCGACGGGATTCCGTTGGTGATGCGGAGCCAGGTCTTGCCGTAGTCGTGCGTCACGTACGCATACGGCGTGAAATCGTCCAGCTTGTAGCGCGTGGCCGCGACGTAGGCCGTGGCGGCGTCGAGCGGGGAGGCGTCCACCATGCTGACCTGCGTGCCGGCGGTGATCTCCTTCGGCGTCACGTCCTGCCACGTCTTGCCGCCGTCGCGCGTGAGCTGCACCAACCCGTCGTCGGTGCCCACCCAGATGAGCGCCGAATCTTTGGGCGAGGGCGCGATGCTGAACACCGTTCCGTAGTACTCGACGCTCGTGTTGTCCTTGGTGATGGGGCCGCCCGAGGACTGCTGGCGCGACTTGTCGTTGCGGGTGAGGTCGGGGCTGATCGTTTCCCAGTGCTGTCCCTCGTCGGTGGACTTGAGCACGGTCTGGGAGCCGACGTAGAGCACATTCGGGTTGGCGGGCGCGAGCACGATCGGGAAGGTCCACTGGAACCGGTGCTTCAAATCGGCCGCCGCCCATCCCATCGGGTTGTCGGGCCACGCGTTGACGTTGCGCTCCTGGCCGGTGCGCACGTCGAGGCGGCTGAGGTAGCCACCGTAGCTGCCCGCGAACACGACGTCCGGGTCATCGGCGCGGGCGGCGATCCAGCCGCTCTCTCCCCCGCCCACGTCGTACCAGTCCCTCTCGCCGATCACCCCCCCGTCGGTCCGGCTGGCGATGCACACCGTGCTGTTGTCCTGCTGCGCGCCGCAGACCTTGTACGGGCGATGCGTCGTGGCGATCACATGGTAGAACTGCGCGGTGGGCTGGTTGGCTTCGGTGCTCCAGCTGGCGCCACCGTCCAGGCTCACGGTGGCACCGCCGTCGTTGCCGTTCACCATCCGGTTGGCATCGTGCGGATCGATCCACAGGGCATGATGGTCGCCGTGTGAGCCGCGGATCGGCCGGAACTCCCTGCCACCGTCCACGGACTTGAGCAGGGAGGTATTGAGCACGTACACCGCGTCGGCGTTCGCCGGATCGGCGTACACGTTGCTGAAGTACCAGGCGCGCTGTCGCAGATCGTGATCGTCGCTGGTGCGCGTCCAGGTGACGCCGGCGTCGTCGGACCGGTACAACCCTCCATCACCGGCCTCGACCAGGGCCCAGACCCGTTCCGGCCGGACGGGCGACACCGCCACACCGATGCGGCCGATCACTCCGCCGGGGAGCCCTTTGTTGCGTGTGAGATCGGTCCACGTGTCGCCCCCGTCGGTGGACTTGAACAGGCCGCTCCAGCGGCCGCCGCTCGTGAACCCCCACGGCGTGCGCTGCGCCTGCCACAACGCGGCGTACAGAACGCGCGGGTTGGACGGATCGAGCACCACATCCACCGCGCCCGCGCTGTCCGACTTGAAAAGGATCTTCTGCCACGTCTTGCCGCCGTCGCTCGAGCGGAATACGCCGCGCGTCGGGTTCGGCCCGAACGCGTGCCCCAGCACGGCGACGTACACGCGGTCGGGGTCGCGCGGGTCCACCATGATACGTGCGGTCTGTCCGGCGTCGTTGAGGCCGATGCGCGACCAGGTCTTGCCCGCGTCGGTGGAGCGGTACATCCCGTCGCCGGGAGAGACGTTGCCGCGCACCGTGGACTCGCCGGTCCCGACGTAGATGACGTTCGGGTCGGACGGCGTCACTGTGATCGCGCCGATCGAGCCCGATCCCAGCGCCGAATCGGCGATCGGCTCCCAGCTGAGCCCCGCATTGGCCGTCTTCCAGACGCCGCCGCCCGTGGCGCCCATGTAGAACACCAGCGGATGCACCGGGTCGCCGGTCACGGCGGCCACCCGGCCGCCGCGGAACGGGCCGATCTCGCGCCACCGCAGCCCCGCGTAGAGGGCGGTGTCGAGTCGCGTAGGAGTCTGGGCGGCGGCGGACGAACACAGGACGACAGCGACCAGCAACGACGGCCTCATTGCGCCTCCAGGTGGGATTGGAAGACGGGGGCAATGATATCACGCAGCAGGTGGGAACGCTCGCGCGGCGCTTGACCCGCGCTTGACGGTGGACCGCTATCCTCCGCGCGTGTTCGACACCCGAGAGGCGGACGTCGAACACCATGGTGGATTGCGATAAGGCACGGAAGCTCGAACCGCGCGCCCGGCCCGCAATCCATCTGATTCAGGCCCCGTTGTGGCCCCAACAGTAGGCCACTCCTGCGCCGTTGAGTTCGCAGGTGTGACCGCCTGCGGTAAGGGCGGTGAAGCTCAGGCCCCCACGCCGCTGGCCAACCCTCCACCGTTGACGCGAGGGCCAGTCGAACGGATCTTGTGCTCCGAGTTCTCCCAAGGATGGAAAGCGCAGTGAACCAGGCTCTTCGTCACCGGCTGATCAAGGCGCTCACCGCGCGGAGCTGGGAGTCCGCGGACGCTGAGCGGGCGGCGATCCGAATCGAAGCGACGTACGAGCGCGAAGCGGACGAGTGGAAGGTCCTGTTGTGGCAGGTCGCCGGCGGCGAGGGAAACGTGTTCCTGGTCGCGCGCCGGGTGAATGGACCGACTGTCTTCGATTCTCCGCTGGAAGCACGGGCGCGCGACATCGCCAGTGCGCTGAACGAGATCGAGGCGGATTAGCTCGGAGGCGGATTAGCTCGGAGCGCTTGAAGCTGTCGGGTCGGGGCGGTACTTGGATGCCCAGGGCGGGAGTCGAACCCGCATGAGGTTGCCCTCGGGGGATTTTGAGTCCCCTGCGTCTGCCATTCCGCCACCCGGGCCGCGACGGAATATAGATACAGATCGGGCTAGTGCCGCCCCTCGCTCAGCCCCGCGTCCGCAACCACGACCCGGTCCCCGCCCGCCCGCTTCGCCTGCGCCAGCCGCTCCTCGGCCTGCGCGCAGACCTCACGGCCATCACGCCCGTCCCGCGGCAGGGACGCGATCCCGATGCTGACCGTCAGCGGCTCGGGCCGGCTCATCCGCGACGGGTGCGACGGCGCCGTCGCCACCGCGCGGCGGATGTCCTCGGCCAGCTCCGCGACGCCGTCCGATCGAGGCTCGGCGATCATCACGGCGAACTCGTCGCCGCCGTAGCGCGCCACGAGGCCGCGGCGCTGAGTCGCCTGCCGGATCGCCGCCGCCACCAGCCGAAGCGTGCGGTCGCCGGCCGCCTGTCCATACATGCCGTTGAACGCCCCGAACCGGTCCACGTCCACCAGCAGGACGGCGATCGATCCTCCGCCGCGCCGGACCCGGGAAGCTTCGGTCGCGAGCAGGTCCTCGAAGACGCTGCGATTGATGACGTCGGTCAGGCGGTCGCGCGCCGAGAGCCACTGCAACCGTCGCGTCCGCAGCACCAGGCTCGTACTCACGATGCTCGCGATCGCCAGTAGCATGAGGCGCGAGATCTGGTCGCTCCACTCGAACTGTCCGTACGCCAGCGCGTCGGCGGCCGTCGGCACGAGCGGCCGGGACGCCACCGTGTAGGCGACAACGGCGAGGTACTCCCCCATCGCGACGACCCCGGTGACCGCGCAGATCCGCGGATCGAATCGGAGCGCGGACGCCCCGATCGCCACGAGGTAGATCGGGTAGACGACCCGGCTGTTGAGCGTGGTGAACGGTTGGTCGATGAAGAGAAAACTCACCAGGGCGAGACTCACGAGCGTGACGTCGAGCACTCCCGTGGTGAAGCCGATCCACGGCCGGTAGAGCCGCTGGCGTCCCAGCCGATAGGCGAGCAGGGCGAGCAGGAGCGCGACCCCGGCGAAGATGAGGCCGACCTGCACCTCGCGCGCCGCGGGTCGCAGCAACCGGTCCACGACCGGGATGAGAAACACCAGCGCCGTCACGACGAGCCGGATCCGCGCCACCAGGTGCTCGCCCGCCGCCCCGGCATCCATCAGGAGCGGCTCCGGCGTGCGGACGAACTCCTCCCACCGGTCCAGCAACCACAACGCCCATTCGTGCGGTGTGTGCGGGTTGCCTTCGAAGCGGCGGCGCGAAGCGCGTGCCCGACGTTCCCTGGTCACGAGAACAAAGTATAGAAGCGCGCCGACGCGCGCGGCGGGGACTTTGCGCCTTGCCAGTTTTCGTGTGATGCGCCGCACAGTCTCGCGCGGCAGCGACGGCTACGGCTTCGGTGGGCTTACGCGCTCCGCGTCGCGCTGTTTGGCGAGCATGCGCTCCACGAAATCGAGCCGCTCCTCGACCTCGTCGAGCCGGCCCTGCGCGTTGTCCCCCGCGCCGAGCCGTTGTTGCCCCTCCTCAAGCGCATCGAGGCGGCGCTGCATCTCCTCCAACGCCGGCCCGATCTCCCGAGCATGCAGCCGGCGACCACGCAAACGGCTGGACGGCGTGAAGCCGCCGGTCAGCGCCTTTGCCAGGGAGCCGGCCACGATGATGAACCCTACGCCGATGGCCCACTCGGGGATGCCGAAGAACACTGCCCCTCCTGCGCGAACGGGGAAATATACCTAGACCTTCGGCGGGAGCACCCGCTCGGCCTCGCGCTGCCTGGCGAGAAGCCGTTCCGCGAAATCGAGGCGCTCCTCCAGCTCCGCCACTCGACGCTGGAGGTCCTCGAGGGCTTCCGGCTGAAGCGCCGGATCCGGCTGCCCTGTGCCCACGTGCATGCCGATCACCGTGTGAGGGCCGTGCGATTCCCGCGCGGGCCCGGGCCCGAGCAACCGCCGGCGAACGGCGTCGCCGATCTCGATCAACAGGGCCAGGACGCCGACGCCGCCGAGTATCGAAACGACGCCGATTGCCCAGTCCGGAATGTTCGGCATTGCCCCTCCGCGGGAAGCCGCTTCACCGACGCAAGCGGCGGCGGTGATGTTTCACCGCCGCCGGCTCGAGGGCGTCACACCGTTGAATATACCGGCTAGGGCCGCACCCGCCTCCGCGGACGTTGCGGCGCGGCGCGGCCCGCGCCCTGCCCCGCCCGCTCGCGCCGCACCTCCTGCAGCCGCTGCACCAGCCGCTCCCGCAGCATCTGATACCGCGCGCGTTGCACCGGCGTGAGATAGCCGGACATCTCCCGATCCTGCTCCTGCTCGATCCGCAGCAGCTCGCTGCGGTTCGCCTGCATGCCATCCATCAGACGACGCACGCTGTCGCTGTTGGCGGCTTCCCCAGGCCGCATCTGATCCTGCAGTCCCATACGCAGCAGCAGCTGTTCCCGCATGATCGCCCGACGCCGCGGCCGGAACCGTTCTTCGGTCGCGCGCAGCTTGTTGGCTTGATCGTCCGTCAGGCCGAGTTGGCGCTGCACCACCGCGCCGAAGCGTCGCTCGATCTCCTGCTGCAGGTGATCCCGCACCGCCGAGTCGCGAGTGAGCATCGAGTCCTGCTGCGCCGCGAGCGCCGGCACCAGCACGAGGCCGAGCATCCAGATGAGCCTTCGCATTAGCCCTCCAATGACTGCAGCAGCACCCGGAGCTGCTCCGTCGTCAAGTCGTTCAGGCCTTCGTCCGCGGGTTCGATA
>DATDED010000315.1:0-3295 GCA_036523455.1 Gemmatimonadales bacterium | reverse complement strand
ACCTTGGCCGTCCCAGCGACGCTCGTCGTGTCGATGAACGTCAGGTACGGGCCGAAGGGCGGATCGGCGCGCCAGTGGATCGCCGGTGAGGGAACGACGGCCCCACCACCGGCATCGCCGACCGACGCCGAGAACGTCACCGTGTCGCCCAGCCCCACCGGCGTAGACACCGGGTTCACGAGGATCTGCACCGGCACCTGCTGCACCGTGATGGCCAGCGTGTCAGCCGGCGGGACGAGCGCATACGGGCCCTGCACCTGGTGCGCCAGATACGTGTCGGATCCGTTGGCGCGGGCGGTCAGGTATGCGATGTCGCCCATCACACCGCGCACCGAGTCGAGCGTGACGGCAGTCCCCGCCCCGACGTGCGCCCACTGGATCACGAACGCCCCGGTCGGCGGCAGCGGGGTCCCGGCCGAGTCGATCAACTGGGCGAAGAAGGGACGCGAGCAGGCGACATTGACCGGCCCCGTGGGGCAGAGCGAGTTGAACTGCGCCGTGTCCTGATTGATCTGCAGCCCCTTGGCCTGGACGTTCATGTTGATGAACACCGAGTCCTGGAAACTCGCCGATACACCGGTATAGGTCGCGTGCAGCTGGAACGAGGCCGGCGTCGTAACGGTCGCGTGGAAGAAGATCGTGTCGGCCTTGGTCGAGTCGACGACGCCGTACGACTGGAATCCAAACGGCGTCGGCACGTCCTCGAACTGCAGGGTCCCGGGCGCGGGCTGCGTGGGGTTGCCGTTGGCGTCGAACGCGTGGGTGAGGATCACGCCGCGCCGCCCGGTGCTCGTGAATGTGACGGTGTTACTGTCCGCCGACACCAGGCCCTGGGTGAGGCTCGGCAACAGCTCCCAGGACACCGTCGTCGTGGGCCCGGGGAGGACGTCGACGAAGAGATGCGTCGAGCCCGGACCACTCGTGGCTTTCGCCGTATCGGTCTTTGTGGTGGCGCCGACGGTCCAGTGGGCCCCGGTCCGACCGCCGATGTCGGTCGTTCCCGAGGTGGGTGCGAGCGTCCCGTTGCCGGCGGTCGAATTCCACGTCACCGTCTGGCCGCTGATTCCGCGGCCGAAGGCGTCGATGACGCGCACGCGTACCGAGTCGGGGAGCTGCGAGCCGGTCTGCACCGGGGCCTGAACCGAATCGGGCGCCCCGACCACCGCTGCGACCGTTGCCGGTACGGTGAAGTGCGGTGTCGTGGCGAACGGCACATACGCCACGTTGAAGTACTGCTCGAACACCATCGCGCGGCCGATACTGTCCTGGAACGAGAAGCCACCGTCGGGGATCAGGCCCGGCCCGGAGATGTCGCCCCACCAATTGTGCCGCGCCACGACCGAGTCGTTCGAAGTGTTGTTGACGATCACTTCCTCGGGATACCCACGCCGGTAGTGGTAGATATCCGACGAGTCGATCGTCAGCGCCGAGCCGCGGATCGCGAAGAACGCGTTGCTGCCGGTGTTGTCGTAGAACTGGCTGTTCAGGATCTTGACCGACCCGCCGTTGATCCCGGGCTCGGCGCGCACCGACACGAACGGCGCGTGGCGGACGGTGACGCTGTCGAGCGTCAAGCTGTGCGGGTTGGGATTCTGGAACCAGATGCTGCCCGTCGGAATCGGTGAGCAGTCATTGAAGCAGGGCTGCAGGAAGCCGGCCTTTTCGACCACCACGTTCGTCAACGTGTCTTCCTGAGAGAGCTGGGCGAATATCACGCCGTGCCACGCCGTGTGCCCTGGCGTCGCCGTGAGGAGCACCGGTCCGCCGGTCGAGACGGCGCGCAGCGCCGCCGGGGCGCTCGACCCCACGATGAACCCGGCGAAGTCGTCGAAGGCGACCGTATCCCGCGGCGCAAGCGTCAGCACCGCATCGCTGTCCACCTCTACTTGTTCGGTCACGCGCCACGGCACGCCGGGGTACCGGAGCATCGTCGCGTCGTGCGTGAGTGGCCCGCCACCATGCACCAGGACCGTGTCGTGACCATTCCCATTCAACGTGTTGCCAAACACCGCCGCCAGCCGTGGGAAGTCGAGCTGGAGCGGGTAGAGCGTGTTCCCGGTCGCCACGTTATTGGCGACGGAATCCCCGGCCCCGAGCGCGTTCACGACGCCTGAGTCGCTGAACAGGACGAAGCCGATGTCGTTCCCCTTGGCGGTATCCCCAATGACCTTGATGTTGGGTAGCCCGCCCAGGGCAAAGCCATACCCGAGGTTTCCCTGCGCCACCGAGCGCCGGATGTCCACGCCGGATCCCGAGCCGAGCACGCCGATCCCCGCGGTGTTCGTGTCCGATCCCGCGCGCCCGCTCGTGAACGCGAGGACGCTGTCGAGCGCCAGCGTCTGCGCCGCCGGGCTGCGGATCAGGATGGCGAAGCGGTGCTTGCTGCGGCCAGGGATCGAGTCGCCTGCGAACTCGACTCGGATATTGGCCAGCCGCGTATTGGTCGACAGCCGGCCGATCTCGAGGCCGTACCAGTCCCCCGGCGCGGGCGACAGGCTCGCCGAGGTGAGCCGCGGCGCGTTGCCGCGGTTCGTGCCGAGCGACACGATCGACCCGCTGCGCGTGCCGGCGCTGTCGCCAATCAGCAATCCGCTCCGACCGCCGAACCGCAGCACCAGGTTCGAATCGAGCGTCACCGTCTGACCGCCCGAGCGGCCGACGTCCAGCAAGCCGTTCACGAGATATCCGGTCGAGCCGGCGCGCTGCGGCTGGGCGAAGATCGTGAACGCGCTGACCGTCGGGTCGGGTTGCCCCCCCGTGACCGCGACGAAATCGGTGGTGTTGCCGGCGATCGAATCCTGCCGCAACAGACCCGGCAGCTGCACCGCCTGCATCTGAATCCCGAAGGTGGCGTTGCCGAGGAACCGGTTGAAGCGCGACGGGGACAGGTGCGTCGCGGTGCTGCCGAGCAGCAACCCTTCCTGCCCCGACCCCCGTACCGTGTTCGAATCGAGCTGCAGCGTCGCATCCAGGTCGGCGTGAATCCCCGAGCCCGTGACGCTGTCGACCTCGGACCGGTGGATGTGCGATGTGCCGCCGAAATGATGCACGCCGGCGTGGATGCACTGGCGGATGCGCACGCTGTCGAGATCGACCTGGGCACCGCTGCGGTTCACGAACAGCACGCACGCCTCGGCGGCCACGGCCCCGAACGGTGACCGCGCGCCCCCGCCATACTCGATCGTCACCTTGCGCCACGGCGCCACCGGCAGGCTGCGCTGGACTTCGATCCCCCGCCAGAAGCCGGCGGCCGGAGACGCGGTGTTCGCGGTGAGGACGATCGGTGCGGCGGTGC
>DATDED010000314.1:0-5325 GCA_036523455.1 Gemmatimonadales bacterium | reverse complement strand
GCGAAGTCCTTCTCTTCCCCGATCGCGGCCACGGTCCCCGAGACGCCGGGCGGCACGAGCACGCGGTGCACGAATCCCGCGCGCTCCGTGACGGTGCCGAGGACATCCCCGCCGCTGACCTTCGCGCCGGATTGCACGAGCGGTGCGAACGTCCACCGCGCTGCGGCGTCGAGGGTCGCGGCGGTCACTCCCGGGTGAATGAAGTCGCCCGTGGCCGCGGCCACCCGCGCCAGCGGCCGGCCTACGCCGTCCAGCACCGAGCCCAGCAAGCCCGGGCCCAGCTGCACGGTCAGCGACTCGCCGGTGAGGGTGATGGGCTCACCCACCTGCAGCCCGCTCGTTTCCTCGTAGACCTGGATGGTGGCCCGCTCACCCGAGATCCGGATGATCTCGCCCAGCAGGCCGCGCTCGCCGACCCGGACCAGCTCGTACATGGACGCCGATCCCAGCGGCTCGGCTTCGGCGAGCGCGCCGCTGATGCGGACCACGCGCGCGACCGGCGCGGGAGACGTCACCTGAGCCTCACGCGGTAGCCGATGACCTGCCGCAGCAGCTCGACGATGTAGGCTTCCGCCTCAGGGCGCGCTTCCCACTGCGGACCTGGGAACGGCACAACCATCGGCAGCGGGCGCCGGCCCAGCTCGCGCCGCACGTCGTCAGGCAGCGCGTCGTAGAAGGACTCCTCGACCAGCACCACGCCCGCCTCCGGATCACCCAATAGCTCGCGCAGCCGGGCGATGCCGTCGGCCGAGTCGGATGCTTCGAGCGGACGCAGCCCGGCGAGCGCGAATCCGGCGGCGACCTCCGGCCGGCACAGCACCTCGACGCGGTGACTCACGGCGCGGTCACCAGGGCGGCGGCGAGGGTTGCCGGCGGCGTGGCGAGCGCGGAGCCCCAGACGATGCGCTGCAGATCGACGACCTGCGCGCGCAGCCGCAGCGCGAACCACAGCACCGGTCCGGGACCGAGCGGCGACCGGCGCATCAGTCGCGCCACCTCCAGGATGCGCACCCGCAACACCTCTTCCTCGAGCCCCGTCAGATCGGGCGTCACGTGGCGGAACGGCTCCGCCATCATCGAGGGCGCGAGGCCGCGCGCGAGCCGCATGCCGGCGGCGCCGGGCTCTCCCAGTGCCGCCGCCTCCTCGAATACGGTGATCGAGACCCGCTCGCCGCCCGGCAGAAACACGTCTTTCGGGACGACGTCGCGCCCGGCGACCGCCAGGACCATGGCGGTCAACGCGTTGGCCAGGTCGATCGTCTCGCGCACATAGGCGAGCAGGTCACCGTCGGCGCGTCGCGACGCGGCGAGGGCCCGCGCCACGAACGTGCGATCCAGCGCCAGGTCGAGCGCGAACGGATCGGGTTGGCCGGTGCCTGCCGCGGCCGCCAGTGCCGGACCGTACGGGTGGCGCCACGCCGACAGGAGCGCCGCCACGGCGGCCGGCGTCGGTTGTCGGGCCAGCTCCTCCAGCGCCCGCTCCGGCAGCGCAGGTGTGGGCATGAGGCCGGAGAGTCGAGCGTCGGCCGCGGCCCCGCGCACCGCCCCCCGCAGAATCGTGCGCAGGCTTTGGCGGTCCTCTTCCTCATAGATGATGGCCAGCGCCGAGACGCGGGGACCTGCCCAGCGGGCCAGCGTGCGCAGCGCCGCCGCTGCCCAGCGCCGCACCGCCAGCTCCAGCTCGGGTGGCGTGGCGGCTTCGCGCTCCCCGGCCACCGGCAGGCCGAGGCGGCGGAAGCCGGTGGTGAGGGCGGCGGCGTCTCCCGCGCGTGCCAGCGATTCCAGCTGCACGCGGGTGAAGAGGCGGGTGCCGAGGCCGCGCGCGCGGGCGTTTACATCATCCCAGATGGGGCTCACGCGTCGAGCTCCAGCTGCGCCAGCACCCGGCGGGCCAGGACGAACCGAAGCCGGTCGAGCCGGCTTTCCAGTGTGTCGTCGACTTCGACGGCGCCGTCGGCGCTCGCCACGCGGAACCCGCTGCCACTCGCCGGATCCACTTCTACCTGCACGGCCTTGGCGCCGCGAGGTCGCGCCCGCTCCACGTCCAGTGCGAGCGTTGCGGGACAATGGATCACGACCTGGTCAGTGCCGACGGCGGCCAGCGCGCCGCTCAGCGCGGCGGGAAGGCTCGCGCGATAGGCGGGGCCGGCCGCGGCCTCCGGCAGCTCGGCGCGCGCCGCGGTGAACACGCGCTCCAGCAGCCGCTCGCGCGCCTCGAGGAGCGAGCGCCGCGCCTCGCGCCGCGCCAGGGTCACGGCGTGCTCGACGTCCTGCACGCGGGCGCTGGCGCGGGCGGCCGCCGCGGCGCGACAGCGCTGCTCGAGGGCGGTTGCCGATTCGGTGGTGATGCGGTCGGCCTCGGCACGGGCCTGCGCGAGGGTCTGCTCCACCTGCGCGTCGGCATCCCGCTCCAGGGCCTCGAGAAGGTGCTCGAGCCCCATGTGGCGCTCCCGGCTTCTCCGCTCAGCCGCCGCGGACGAGGATGACCACGGCCACCACGAATCCCAGGATCACCATTGTTTCCGGGATCGCGACCAACAGAATCGCCGTGGTGGACAGCTCGGGCTTCTCCGCCATCGACGCGGCGATCGCCGGACCGATGCGGGACTGCGCCCATGCCGTCGCGAGCGCGGGAATGGCGACGGCGAGGGCCGCGGCCAGAGTGATCAAGAAGGGACTCATGCGGCCTGCCTCGGATTCCGGGTGGTCGGAGGGGAAGGAACGGCGCGCGTCCGGCCGTTTGCGCGGGTCCAGTGCCCGAACGGCTGGTAGCGCACGCCGCCGGGGGAGAAGAACTTGCCGAAGAACTCGACGTAATGGAGACGCAACGCGTGGATCGTGGGGCTGAACGCCGCGATCGCGAAGTTGACCAGGTGGAACAGCAGCGCGAACAGGATGCCGACGACCACGCTGCCGATCGCGCCGACCATCTTGTTCGCCACGACCGCCATCATGACCGAGGCGACCCCCAGCGCCATGATACGAGCGTAGGAGAGGATGTTGCCGAGCGTCGTCAGGAGCTCGATCGGCGCCACGAGGCCCTCGAGCACGATGAGCACCGGGAACGCGACCAGCAGCGCGATCACCGCCGGCGTGAAGAACGCGCCGGGCAGCACATCCACCGCGGCGAGCAGCGCGACGATGACGAGGACGACCATCCCGGCGGACACACCCCGGCCCGCCGCCTGGCGGGGATGCCGGCGGGCACTCACGACACCGAGCACCAGCCCCAGCAGCACGTGCACCGCCCCGATCGCGACGGCGAGCAGCAGAAACGGGATCAGCGCCTCTTCGCGATTGAAGAGCAGCGGCCGCAGGCCGAACCAGCGGAGCCCGAGATCCCCGAACAGCTCCCCGAAGAGGAAGCCCGCCACGATCGTGAACAGCGCGCACGGACCGATGATCTCGGAGACGTTGCGCAGCGTCGTGCCCGGCCTGGAGCGGGCGTGGAGCAGCAGCCCGAGGGCCGCGAGGAGCAGGCCGTAGCCCACGTCGCCGACCATGAGGCCGAAGAACGCCGGGAAGAACACGGCGACGAACGGCGTCGGGTCGATCGAGCCGTACCGTGGCAGCGGCATCAGGCCGACGATCGTCTCGAAGGGCCGGAGCAGCCGCGGATTGGCGAGAACGACCGGGGCCTGCTCCGACTCCCACTCCTCCTTGGAGACTTCACTCACCACCACGTCCTCGCCGAAATGCGCGTGCAGGCCGTCCTCGAGATCGCGGCGGGCGTGGGCCGGCAGCCACCCTTCGAGCACGAACGCCCGGGCGGTGACCCCCGACAGCGGCAGGGCGGCCAAGGCCTTGAGGCGGTCGTGCAGCGCCGCGCGCGCCCGCCGCAGCTCCGCCCCATGGGTGCGGGCCAGCGTCTGGCGGCGCTGGCGCACCTCCTGGACCTCGCGCGGGATGTTGCCCAGGCGTTCCAGCATCCGCGGGATCGCCGCGGTGAGCGACTTCCCCCCGTAGGCGGCGGGCACCGGGATCTCCTGCACCCGCGCTTCGGCGAGCAGCCGCTCGACGCGGCCCGCGGCCAGCGCCGACACGACGATCAGCACGGCCAGCTCTCCCGACGGCAGCGGCTGACTGAACAGCTGAAATTCCTCGCCGATCGCCGCCGCGAGGCCCGCACGCAGCTGCGGCAACGTCCCCGCCTCGCGACCCCGCAGCAGCACGTGGTAGGCCGTCGCGTTGGGCCAGCGGCTCTCGCTCTCGAGCAGCGCACGGAAGGCGGAGAAGAAGTGCTGGTATTTCATGATCAGCGCATGCTCTTCGTCGAGTGCGGCTTCCCGCGCCGCGAGCCGCTCGGTCTCGCGCCGCACCCGCCAGCCGAGCCGCGCCCAGCGAATCAGATCCGCCGCGGTGGCCGTCGTCGGAGCCGCCGGAGGCCCGGCGTCGCGCACGCCCAGGGCGTCCAGCGCCTGCTCGACGTTGTCCAGCGCCGCCTGCAGGTGGCGTCGCTCCCGCTCCTGGCCGGTCGTCAGGTCGGCGTGCGTGAGGGGAACCGCCTCGGGCGCGGACAGGTGCAGCAGATTCAGGTCCTGCAGCACCCGCAGCACGTCCTCCAGCCGCTCGCGCGGTCCCAGGATCCGTAGCTTCGACATTTCGATGATCACGCGGCCGGCTCCTTCCCCCCGACCAGCCGGGTCACCACGTCGCGTGCCGCCCTGGAGACGCGCGCGGCAGACACCCCCTCGAAGCGTTTCACTTTGGCGACTGCTTCCTCCTGGACCTCCCGCACGCGCCGCTCCCGCTCCGCCGCCGTCTCGGTCGCGAAGCGCTGCGCCGCCGCCGCCAGCTCGGCGCCGACCTCGGCCTCACGCGCCCGGGCGGCGGCCTGTGCCTCCTGAACCAGGCGGGCGGCTTCCTCCCGCGCGCGACTGATTTTCTCGTCGAGCCGCTGCTCGGTGGCGATCAGGCGGTCCAGGTCCACGACGGGCTCCGATCGGATTCCCCCACGTCCGGGAAGTTTGCGTGGCGTAGGGGCCAGCCAGCGTGAAGGAGACGTAAACATCTCTTCACGCTGTCTTGTGCCGATCTATCGAGAGGGCGCACGACTCTTAGCGTGGCTTCTTTCCCTTCATCGTTTCAAGCGGAGGTGTTCATGTACGTGCCCGCCCCGCACGCCTGGGCCGACGGCGAATCACTCGGTCAGTACCTCGAGCATCGCGGCGTCGATCGGAGAGAGTTCCTCACCTTCTGCGGCTCCATGGCGGCCGTGCTCGGACTGGGCGAGCTCGCCACGCCGCGGATTGCGCGAGCGCTCCAGGCCCAGAAGCGTCCCACGGTCATCTGGCTGCAGCTGCAGGAGTGCACCGGCTGCGTCGA